>JAFGLX010000056.1 GCA_016927795.1 Candidatus Omnitrophota bacterium | reverse complement strand
CGCATATTGTCCAAACCTACGTCTCTGACGGACAAGGAATATAAAAAGGTGAAAAAACACCCCATTCTGAGCACAAAAATTATAAAACGCATACCACTTGCACAAAAACTGATACCGATAATAAAATACCACCACGAAAACTACGACGGCACCGGTTATCCCTCGGGCCTGAAAGGCAGCAGGATACCTATAGGCGCACGCATACTTGCAATAGCCGACGTCTATGATGCGCTTACAAGCCGCAGGGCATATCGCGAAGCCTATTCGCACAATAAGGCTATAGAGATTATGAAAAAAGATTGCGGAAAAAAATTTGACCCGGAGGTTTTCAAAAAATTCGTGCAGATAACCAATTTCATCCATAGAAAACATTATGGAAAGAATGCCAAGTTGAGAACCAGAGCGGTTTTTATAAATTACAGGGACAGGGATAACAAATGGAAATAAAAAAGATAGATATAGAGAACGAGAGTTATCCGGCCGCCTTAAGGGATTTACATAACCCTCCCATGGAGCTTTTTATAAACGGTGAAATACTGCCTTGTGACATAAATGCAGTGGCAATAGTAGGCACAAGATGGGCTACACATTACGGTTTGGCACAATCCGAGAGGATATCTTATGAGTTGGCCTCGATAGGCATTACCATCATAAGCGGCATGGCAAGAGGCATCGATACGGCCGCGCATAGAGGCGCCTTAAAAGCGCGCGGGAGAACCATATCCGTTTTAGGCAGCGGGCACAACCATATTTATCCCAGAGAAAATAAAAAGCTATATGAAGCAATCGCAAAAAGCGGAGCGGTCATCTCGGAGTTTCCTTCGGACGTACCTCCTTTAAAACCAAATTTTCCGAGACGTAACAGGCTTATAAGCGGTATGTCAAGGGGCGTTTTAGTAGTTGAGGCCCCAAAAAGAAGCGGCGCGCTGATAACGGCGAATTTCGCCCTCGAACAGGGCAAGGAGGTTTTTGCCGTCCCCGGCAATATAAACTCTGTTACAAGCAGCGGCACGAACGGTCTTATTAAAGAAGGAGCCAAGCTTGTGGAAGGCGTCGATGATATCCTGCAGGAACTAGTGGGTGTTATCGATATACATTCTGCCGGGAAAATACCGGATGAGTCGGGGCCGGATGGCGCACTTTTGCCGGCATTATCAGGCGAAAAAGTAATATTCGGCGTTTTAAGCGATGAGCCGAAATCCATTGACGAAATCTCAAGAATAACAAACTTGCCCGTAGCCAAAATTTCGGAAATTTTAATCAGGTTGGAACTGAAAAAAATGATAAAGATGCTACCGGGCGATAACTTTGTGAGGGTGTAAAGATGTCCAAAAAATCGGTTGTTATAGTAGAGTCGCCCGCCAAGTCCAAGACAATAAATAAAATTCTTGGGTCCGGCTATATGGTTGTATCAAGCATGGGACATATCATGGATTTACCGAAAAGCCGGATGGGCGTTGACGTTAAGAATAATTTCGAGCCGGAATATATAGTTATACCTTCAAGGCGGAAATATCTGGCGAAACTTAAAAAGGAAACAAAAAATAAGGACGTGATATATCTTGCAGCCGACCCTGACAGGGAAGGCGAGGCCATAAGCTGGCACCTGAAAAATCAACTTGGCAGAAAAAAAGAGGTTTTCAGAGTCACATTTGACGAGATAACGGAAAGTGCCGTAAAAAGGGCGTTTGATAACCCGCATGCTATCAACATGAATCTTGTTAACGCCCAGCAGACCCGCAGGGTTTTGGACCGTATAGTGGGCTACAGCATAAGCCCGCTTCTATGGCGCAAAGTAACAAGGGGCTTGTCAGCCGGAAGGGTGCAGTCTATAGCCGTCCGAATCATCGTTAACCGTGAAAACGAGATAAGAAAATTTATACAACAGGAATACTGGGAAATAGAAGCCCTGCTAAGAAAAGAGGAGGGGGAACGCCGGTCGTTTACGGCCAAGCTTGATAAGATTAATGGTGTAAATCCGGAAATCAAGAGCGAAGAAGAAGCCGTAAGGATAACCGAGGACATAAAAAAGAATAAATTTGTAGTGTCGAATATAAAAGAGGGCACCAAGAAAAAGTCTCCGCTGCCGCCTTATACTACTTCAAAAATGCAACAGGACGCTTTTAATAAACTGCATTTTCCCGTGCAGAAGACAATGAGAATAGCGCAACAATTGTATGAAGGCGTGGAATTATACAACAAAGAGAGCATAGGTCTCATTACGTACATGAGAACGGATTCTGTAAGAGTTTCTAACGATGCGCAAAAAGCCGCCAGGGAATACATCCTTAACGAATACGGGGAGAAGTATTATCCCGCAAAACCCAATGTATACAGGTCCAAGAAAGGGGCGCAGGAGGCTCACGAGTGTATAAGGCCTACCATACCGCTGCGCAATCCGGACAGTATAAAGAAATTCCTTAACGCAGACCAGTTTAAGCTTTACGAGCTTATATGGAAAAGGTTTCTATCCAGCCAGATGAGCCAGGCCTTGTATGCGGTGACAACGGTGGAGATAGGCGCAGGCATTTATCTTTTTAAGGCTTCCGGCACAACGGTGGTTTTTGACGGCTTTACCGTACTATACACGGAGGCAGACAACCATAAGGATGAAGAGAGAAGAAAGGATGACTGGAAAATTCCTTTGCTGAAAGTGAGGGAGGAACTGGTGCTTATGAAGCTTTTACCCTCGAGACATTTCACAAAACCACCGGCGCGTTATTCCGACGCTACACTTGTAAAAGCCCTGGAAGAAGAAGGCATAGGTCGGCCATCTACCTATGCGCCGATTATCTCTACGGTAGTAGCCCGCCATTATGTAAAGCGTATAAAGGGGTATTTACACCCGACGGAATTGGGGGAAATCATAAACAACCTTCTTGTAACGCATTTTCCTACTATAATGGATATAGGGTTTACGGCGAAAATGGAAAGAGAACTTGACGATATAGAAGACGGAAAAATAGACCGTCTGGATGTCCTAAAGAGCTTTTACGGTTCTTTTATACACAACGTTGATGAGGCAAAAACGCATATGAAGAGCATAAAAAGGGAAGGCGTTAAGACAGACAAGATATGCGAGCTGTGCGGCAAGCCCATGATTATTAAGTGGGGAAGGCGCGGTAAATTTTTGAGCTGTTCCGATTTCCCCAAATGCAAATTCGCAAAATCCATAACAACGGGTATTAAATGTCCTAACCCGGGTTGCGAAGGAGAGCTTATAGAAAGACGGTCGACGAGGGGGACCTTTTATGGCTGCACGAAGTACCCAAATTGCAAATACACCACAAGGAGTTTACCGAAGGAAGATGATAAAAGTGAAAGTGAAAAACCGCCCGAATTGAATAATGGATGATGGGAGGCCTCATTTTTTCGCGGAGACTCGCAAGACTTTACTAAAAAACCTCGTTTATATGCAGCGCTATATAGATAAATTTAAAAGTTATCTTTCAGTAGAAAAAAATTATTCCCTGCATACGATAAAAAATTATTCCGCCGACTTAAATGAATTTTCCGAATTTTTATCCGGCAGAGAGCTTAAAAACGTCGACCACTTGACATTGCGGAAGTTTTTGGCACATTTACGCCAGAATAATATTTCTAAACGATCATCAGCCAGAAAGCTTTCCAGCCTTAGGACATTTTTCAGGTTTCTGCAAAGAGACGGTTATATAAAAAATAATCCCGTTTCCAGCGTGTCAAGCCCGAAGCTCGACAGGAAATTGCCTGCGTTTCTGGACGAACAAAGCGTACTAAAAATTATAACGGCCCCCGACGGCAAAAATTTTCAGGACGTACGCGACAAAGCCATGCTGGAGACTTTATATAGCACCGGCATTAGGGTAGCCGAACTTGTGGGGATAGACGTAGAAGATGTTGACTTTATAAGCGGGGTTATCAAAGTGCTTGGCAAGGGCAAGAAAGAGCGCATTACGCCCTGTGGCGACAAGGCTATAGCCGCCATACGGGAATATACAGAATACAGAGACAAAAGGGCGAATAATGCGGAAAAAGCCCTTTTTATCAATAAATCCGGCAGGCGTTTAACGGATAGAAGCGTAAGATACATGATAGACAAGCGCATAAAAGTTCTGAGTATTAAAGAACACGTATCACCGCATACCTTAAGGCATTCTTTTGCTACGCATCTTTTGAATAGAGGCGCGGACTTAAGGAGTGTGCAGGAGCTTTTGGGCCATAAAAATCTTTCGACCACGCAGATTTATACTCATGTTACGACAGAACGGCTGAAAACGGTTTACGATAAAGCGCACCCGAGGGCATGAGTCGAAAACAACGTTACGAAGAACGAAGGACGAGAGACGAGGGACGGTATTTTGATTGTAGGCAATCTTGTATGTTATGGCGTGGCTACAGTCATATAATCGTCCTTCGTCCTAGCGAGCGGAGCGAGCGTTCATCCCTCGCAACTAACAAATGACTGACAGATGACAATATACGACATCACTTTTTTTGTATTTTCACTCGCTTATCTTCCATATCTTCTCATAAAAGGGAAGGCTCATAAGGATTTTGCAGAGAGGTTTGGAAAACTTCCGTGTAAATTCCGGGAAGCCGGCGCTTCGCGGCCGTTATGGGTACACGCTGTCAGCGTGGGTGAGGTCATAGCCGTAAAAAATTTTGTTGATACATTTTCAAAAAAATATCCGGAAAGGAAAATAGTATTTTCCACCACTACCGAGACAGGAAACGCAATCGCAAGAAAAATATTGAGGGAAGACATACCGAAGTTTTTTTTCCCCCTGGATTTCAGTTTTATAGTAAGGCGTTTTGTAGAGACCCTGAATCCATCGGCGGTCGTTATAATGGAGACGGAAATATGGCCGAATCTCATTCTGGAATTATGGAGGAGGAGGTTGCCCGTCGCCGTTATAAACGGCAGAATCTCGGATAAGTCTTTCGGCGGATATAAAAAAATAAAGTTTTTTTTCGGCGAAATATTAAAAAAAGTTACCCTGTTTTGCGTGCAGACCGAAAAAGACGCTGGTAGAATAATGCTATTGGGTGCACCCGAAGAAAATGTAAAGATAACCGGTAATATGAAATATGATACCGCTGAAAGCGAATTTTTTTCTGCAAGGGACGACAAGGGGCACGCCTTCGGAATTGACGCGGCAGATGATATAAGAAATAGGCTGGGGATTGACAAATCGAACAAGCTTATAATAGCCGGCAGCACGCATAAAGGGGAGGAAGGTATTATACTTGAGGCCTACAGCGATATACTTTCCGAAGATGCAAGCGTAAAGCTTATCATAGCGCCTCGCCATATAGACAGGACAGATTCGATAAAAAAGCTAGCTTCCGGCTATGGATTTAAGGGTATCCCCACATCGGAGGTCTGTCAGGCAGAAAAGGCCGGCATGCCGCCAGGGAAAACGGTTTTTATTCTGGATACAATCGGAGAGTTGAGCCGCCTTTATAGCCTCGCAACCGTAGTTTTTATAGGAGGGAGTCTTGTGAGGCGAGGAGGGCATAACATAATAGAACCTGCGATATTTGCCAAGCCCATTGTATTCGGGCCGAATATGTTTAACTTCAGGGATATTACAGGTTCTTTTCTTGAAAATGACGCCGCGATACAAGTAAACGACAAAAATACCTTACTCGAGGCATTGCGGTTGCTGCTCAAAAATGAAGAGAGAAGAGCTGCATTGAGTGGCAACGCAAAAAGATTGATAGACGGAAACAGGGGGGCGACCGAAAGAAACGTAAATGAGGTTGCTGGACTTATTGCGCAAAAGGCGGCGCCTTTATAACCAATAACAGGATGGTGATATGAAGATAAGAGACGTCATGAAAAAGGATGTCATATCAATAGACCCGTCTACCGGCATACATGATATTTACAGAATCTTTTGTGAAAAACGCATAGGCGGAGTTCCTGTCGTAGACAAAAAGAATAATTTGTTGGGTATGGTTACCAAGAAGGAACTCCTCGACGTTTTAAACCCGGACTATTTTGACATGGTAAGCGATTTTCTTTTCATCGACGATTTCGGGGCATTGGAAGAAAAGTTGGAATCCCTGCCTTCGCTCGAACTTTTTATTGCCGAAGATTTGATGATAAAAAACATCATTACTATAAATGAAAACGCCTCTCTTATGAAAGCACCCGCGCTTATGAATAAACATAATGTAAAAAGGCTCCCCGTGGTTAACAAATCCGGCAAGCTTGTGGGCATTATATCAAGGATAGACATCTGTCATGCCCTATTTCGCGGAAAGGGACTCATTTGATGGCAGGCTATATTTCCTCTCTTTCCATATTTTCGCTCACCTTCTATTTTATTATATCCGGAAAGCTGGACAGAACCGTTGCGAGCTTTATCGGGGCCATGGCCATGGTTGTCGCGGGCAAGCTGTGTGGTTTTTATTCGCAGGAGGAGGCATTCCATTCAATCGATTTTAACATGATAGGTCTTCTTCTGGGGATGATGATAATCGTAAGCGTTTGCAAAAAAACGGGGTTCTTTTCGTATATAGCGGTAAGGGCAGCCAAGGCTTCGAACGGTTCGACGCTTCGCCTAATGGTCATGATGGGCTGCGTAACGGCTTTTCTTTCCATGTTCCTGGATAACGTAACCACTATAATTTTAACCATTCCGATAACCGTTCTTATATGCGATATCATAGGCATAAGCCCGCTACCGGTCGTGTTGACGGAGATAGTGCTATCCAATATAGGAGGCGTGGGGACGATGATTGGAGACCCGCCGAATATGATGATAGCCTCGGCAAGCGAATTTTCTTTTGATGATTTTATAATTCACCTATTTCCCATCGTTATGGTGGCGATAGTGCTTGGAATTATTGTTTTGGCCTTCCTTTTCAGGAAAGAGACGAAAGTCGTGCCTCAGAATTTTCATTCGGTGTTAAACATAAATGAAAAAGCGGCCATAAAGGATGAGAAAGGCCTAAGGAGAGTCGTTTTTTCTCTTGCGATCGTTGTGGGATTGTTTATTTTGCAGAAACGGCACGGTTTCCACCATTCGTTTATAGCGCTGATAGGAGCAGGTATAGTGCTGCTTCTTGTAAGGCCCGACCTCGAGGATATAATGAGAGACGTGGAATGGCCCATATTGGCTTTTTTCGCTTCTTTATTCGTTTTGGTCGGAGGCCTGGAAAAGGCCGGTTTCCTTAGCATGATAGCGGGAAAAATAGGCATGATAGCCAGGGTGAATTACAACCTGGCCAAGATTTCCATCTTGTGGGTGTCTGCGATTTTCGCCTCCCTTGTAGACCGTATACCTTTTACGACCGCCATGATACCTATAATAAAAGAGGTAGGCGAACTTGGTTTTAACGTGGATTCGCTTTGGTGGGTTCTTGCTCTGGGGGTAGGGTTCGGCGGAAACGGCACACCTATCGGCTCTATCGTGGGAGTGGTCGGTTTGGCCATGAGTGAAAAGACCAATTCCCCGATAGATTACAAGACATGGATTAAGACAGCAACGGTGGTTATGCTTGTTACGATAATTTTTGTCACCTTGTTAATCAAAATAATATAATGATTTCCCCGAAGCAGTACATGTACGATTTAATGCGTGATAAAAGTAGCGGCCTCACTTCGCGGTGTATAAAATATCTTCTTTTACCGCTTTCTTATATATACGGCCTTTTAATTACCTGCCACAATTTTTTGTATGGAAGAGGCCTGATGCAAGGATACAAGGCATCTGTACCGGTTATAAGCGTGGGCAATATAACTTTAGGCGGCACAGGAAAAACACCTTTTGTGGTAATGCTAGCGGAACTTTTGACAACGAAAAGTAAGAAACCCGCCGTTCTTATAAGGGGATACGGCGAAGACGAATGGGTAATGCTGCAGGACAAACTAAAAAAGTGCGATATAGAGGTTTTTGTAGGACGAGATAGGGTTAAGAGCTCAATAGAGGCGGGAAATCGCGGTGCTTCGGGAATTATCCTTGACGATGGATTCCAGCACCGCAGGCTTGCCAGAAACCTGGACATAGTTCTTTTGGACTCTACAAATCCTTTCGGGAACATGGCTCTTTTTCCGCGCGGTATTCTTAGGGAACCGGCAAGCAGTTTGCGAAGAGCCCATGTTATAGTACTTACGAAAGCGGATAAAGGGAAGAAAAGCCTTCCGGCCTTGGAGCGCGAAATAGCCAAAATAGCGCCGGGTAAAATAATCGCAAAAGCCATACATAAACCGTTCGCTTTACTGGACCCTGAAACAGGCGAGGTTAAAGGCCTGTCCGCCATGAGCAAAAAGACTGTGTGCCTTGTTTCGGCTGTTTGTGACGGTTCTTATTTCAGGTATACAATGGAGAATATCGGTGCCATGGTGGGATTGGAATTTATTTTCCCGGACCATCACGACTATAGGAAGAGAGAACTTAAAAACATTCTCAAGGCATGCCAGACAAAAGGCATAAGCGATATAGTCACTACCGAGAAAGATTATGCTAAACTCAAAAATCTGCCTTTTGCCACAGGCAAAGTTCGCATATTGGTTTTGGGCATAGAGATGGAAATAACAGACGGAAAAGAAAAACTACATGATGAAATTGATAGACTTTATATGCGCTATAATAGTTAGAGTGCTAAATATAGTGTTTCATTATATCCCCATAGGCTTTACGCTATGGCTTGGCAGGCGCCTCGGGGTAATAGCGTATTTTGTTAATACGGATAGGCGTATTATAGGATATTCAAATCTGAGAGCCGCTTTTTGTGAAAAAAAAACCCCCCGGGAACTGCGTTGTCTTCTCAAAGCCGTATATATGAATCTCTCCCAGACGTTTTTCGAAATCCTGTCGCTTACCAAATTAAGCAAGAAATACATAGACAAATATATAGAAGTCGTAAATTTTGAAGAGCGGCAGTGGCTCAACAATTACCCGAAAGGGATAATCCTCTTAACGGCACATTTCGGTAACTGGGAGTTATCAGCCGCTGTCAGCGCCATAAAAGGGTTCCCGCTTGTCGTGCTGGCGCGTGAACAGAGCATGAAAAGAATGAACGAGTTGTTAAACAGGATAAGGGAATCCAATGGGTTGCAGATTGTGAGAAAGGGCATAACTACCAAATTAATCGTAAAAGCGCTGCATCAGGGTAAGATAATAGGCATGGTTGGCGACCAGAACGCCGGAAAAACAGGCGTGTTCATAAATTTTATGGGTAGGCCTGCATCTACGGCGCCGGGAAGCGCAAGAATAGCTGCAAAAACAGGCGCATATATACTTCCGGCTTTTATAGTAAGGCAGAAGGGCCCCTATCACAGGGTAACGTTGGAAGAACCCATGAAAATCGAAAAGACAGAAGACATAACACCTTATCTTGTAAGATATAATAAGCTGCTGGAAAATTATGTTAGGGAACATCCGGAACAGTGGCTTTGGCTTCACAAAAGATGGAAAGCCACGCCGCTTAGGAAAGTCACCGTGTTAAACGACGGGAAAGCGGGGCACCTTAATCAGTCACTGGCGTTATGCAAGTTGTTAAAGAAATATCGCGAAGATTCCGGATACGCCCCGCAGGATACAGAGGTGGAGGTTGTCGATATAAAGTTCAAAAGCCGTTTAAGAAAATCTCTGCTCGATATTTTTAGTCTTTTTTCCGGTAACTGGTGTCAGGGGTGCATGAAGTGCCTTAAGTTCTGCCTGAGGGAAGAGTCGTATAATACACTTTTTAGAAGGTACAGCGACATAAACGTAAGCTGTGGTTCGGGAGTTACGGCCGTAAACAGATTTTTTTCAATCGAGAATAACTCAAAAAGCGCCTGCATTATGAAACCTTCTGTTTTGGGACTCGGCAAATTTGACATGGTAGTGTTGCCCCAGCACGACGGGGTAAGCGCTAAAGAGGGAAAACGGATAGTGACGGACGTGGTCCCGAATCTTATCGACGAAAAATATATGAAAGACTCCGCAGCATCCATTTTAGCCGCTGCGGGAGTGGAAAAAGGCCGTAGAATAGGCGTTTTACTGGGAGGCAATAACTCAAGCTTTACGCTTACTGTGCGTGCCGCAGAGGAGCTTTTAGACAAAGTTCTCCGCGCCGCTGAGAATTTGGACGCGGAAATCCTGTTCACAACCTCACGCAGAACCCCGCCCGATGTCGAGCGTTTCATAAAAGACAGATTGCGCCAGGAAAAGAGGTGTAGGCTGCTTGTAATAGCCAACGAAAACAATACGCCGCATACAGTAGCCGGCATAATGGGCCTTTCCGGGGTTATAATCGTTTCGTGTGACAGTGTTTCGATGATTTCAGAGGCTGTT
>JAFGLX010000055.1 GCA_016927795.1 Candidatus Omnitrophota bacterium | reverse complement strand
TTCAAGGTTAAAACTTTACCTTTATGGAAATGGCTTTTAGCCGAAGAAGGTGCGATATTAACATAAACAGGAGCAAATAGGCAGGATCAAGCTATGAATTACTGGTGGACGTGTAGATTTAGAGACGTTGTGTAGATTTAGAGACGTTGTCCAAGCCAATCGGGACAGTGCCCCAAGCTTAATCGGGACAGTGTACCTGCATAGTAAATAGAAACAGATATGGATAGGCGGTCTTGAAGCAAAGAAAATTCAAACGCAGTGGGAGCTTTTGGGTGTATATCTTAGAGTGCAAGGATGGAACCTATTATACGGGGTATACGCCTGATATAGAAAAGCGCCTAAAGCTGCACAATGCAGGAAAAGGCGCCAAGTATACCAGAGATAGAAGGCCGGTGAAACTGGTTTGGTGTAAGGAATATAAGTATTTTAAGAAGGCGTTTCTGGAAGAGAAGAGGATAAAGAGGCTTACCAGGGAACAGAAAGAGAAATTGGTATATGGGAAAAGAAGTGAATAAAAAAGTTGCACCGAACTCAAAGCGGCGGCAAAATCTCTCGCCAAAAGACGGCTCGACATTTTGCTCGCCTGAGTTCGGTATGACACCCAAATGTTCATCGGTTTACATCAGGACTTTCGGATGGCCGTTGTCCACCTTATAGACGCACGATGGCAAGCCTTGCGGAGGCGCTGGTAGGCGTAGATTAAAACGAAAGGATCGCAGAATGAAAATAGGAATAGTAATTTCAAGCAATGACGCTGAAACATGCTGGAATGCTTTGCGCTACGCGAATTTTGCTCTCGGGCAAGGTGACGAGGTTAAAGTGTTTTTCATGGGCAAAGGTGTTGAGTATCAGAAAGTCAGCACTGAAAAGTTTAACACGGTTGAGCAGGCAGAAAAGTTTATGCAGTCCGGTGGCAAGATTTACGCTTGCGGTAGTTGTATTAAGTCAAGAGAGCAGGAAGACTCAGATATGTGCCCGATTTCTACCATGAAGGACATGTACGAAATTGTAAAAGAGAGCGATAGAGTTGTAACATTTTAAGGCTGTTAAATGAAAAACATAATCGAAGTTAATGAATTAACGAAAAGATTTGGGAAGACTACTGCTGTTAATGGCATTAGTTTTGAGGTAGGCACGGGTGAGATTTTTGGTTTTCTCGGTCCTAACGGGGCAGGTAAAACTACAACCATAAGGATGCTCACTGGTCTTTCTAAACTTACGAGTGGAAACGCGTCGATTCTAGGATTCAATATTGACTCAGATATTATCCAGATTAAGAAGCGCATCGGAGTTGTTCCGGAGGTTTCTAACCTTTACGATGAATTATCCGGCATTGATAATTTGGTGTTTATGGCTCAGTTGTACGGTGTTCGCCGTGACCTGCGTATACAGAAAGCGTTGGATTTGTTAAAAACCTTCAACCTTCATGAACGAAAAGATAGCCTTTTTCGGACATATTCTCGCGGCATGAAACGAGCCTTGACTATAGCAGCAGCTTTGATTCATAGTCCCGAGATTATATTTCTTGACGAACCTACTGTGGGACTAGATGTGGTAGCTGCCCGTTCTTTACGTAATTTGATAAGCAATATGCGCGAGCAAGGCACAACAGTTTTCCTTACCACGCATTACTTGGAAGAAGCAGATTTTTTATGTGATCGCGTTGCGATTATTGTTAAGGGGAAGGTCGTAAAAATTGATACTCCCAAAACACTAAAGGAATCAACTAATGCAAGTAATCTGGAAGATGCTTTTATCAAGATTACGGGCTTAAGCCCTACTGTGATGGTTGTGGAAAAAGGCGGTAGATATAATGTTACGCGATAACTTGCGGGTAATTTATTATATCGCCCTGAAAGATATGAGGACATACTATCTTAAGCCTCCGGCGATTAGCTGGGGGATAGTTTTTCCTATCACCTGGATTTTAGCCTTTTATTTAAGGGCACCGGGTGATTTTCGCGAGTTGGTGCCGGGATTGATTGCTATGACGATTCTCTTTAGCACTACCGCTGCGGAGGCTGTAGTTATTAATTTTGAGCTTAGACTTGGTTCATTGGAACGTTTGCTTTTGGCTCCTGTGACCTCATCGGCAGTGTTAATGGGCAAGATATCAGGAGGCGCGATATTCGGGGTGATGATGACCGCCATAGTGACGGTTGGCTCTATTCTTGTACTCGGCCTACAACCCCACATTGGTTATATGATTATAATAATCATTGTTTCATGTTTTCTGTTTTCAACACTTGGCGCTCTTTTGTGTGTAATGGTCAAAGAGGTGTTTGAAGCGCAGACACTGCTTAATCTGCCGAGGTTTATAATGATATTTCTATGCGGCGTTGTTTATCCTATTTATAAAATGCCTGCATGGTTGCAATATATCGCTTCTGTAATGCCTTTGACATATACAGTCGAAGGATTACGAGAAAGTTTCTCTTTCGGTTCTACTCATATTATCTTCAGGGACTTATTCGTGCTTTTAGGTTTTTCCTTATTATTTGTTTTTGCAGCTAATAATCGTTTCAAACGCAAGTTTGAATAAGAAAGGAGATAGCCCATGCCGGAATTTGGAACTCCATTTTCAGGGTTGGCAAAGGATAGGAAACTAACGAAAGAAGAACTTATTCGCGCGATTCGTTTTATGATTGCCGCGGAGTACGAGGCAATACAGCTTTATATGCAGCTTGCCGAATCAACCGATAATGAGCTGGCGCAGGAAGTATTAAAAGATATCGCGGACGAAGAAAGAGTGCACGCGGGAGAATTTTTAAGGCTATTAAAAGAGCTCGCTCCGGATGAAGAGAAGTTTTATGACGAAGGAGCAGAGGAAGTAGAAGAAGAGATAGAAAAACATAAGAAAAAATAACATTTTTATTGACAAAGACAGGGTTGTAATATATAATTGATAGTGGAAATCGTTTTCAATAAGAGGTGATGGGTATGCCAAGAGGAAATGGGTTCGGCCCGCCATGGTGGCACGGAAGATTTAGAGGATGCGGTTACAGAGTAACCGTTCCGCGCCAGGCTATTTTGGATGTTTTAAGCAGGACATCCAAACACCTTAGCGCGGAAGATGTTTACATTACAGTCCATAAGATTTATCCGAATGTAGGCCTTACGACGGTCTATCGTACTTTGGAGCTCTTAGTCGAGATGGGCCTTGTTTTTAGGTTTGATTTTGGCGATAACCGTGCAAGATATGAGTTGGCTATGGGGCCGAAGGGAATAATGCACCATCATCATTTGGTATGCACAAATTGCGGCAGGGTAGTTGATTATACGGATTTTATCGATGAAGAGAAAGAGCTTCTTTCCCGTACCGAAGAGGGGCTGGCTAAGAAGTATCACTTTACTATTTCGAATCACCTTATACAGTTTTACGGTTTATGCGATAAATGCGAGGGTAAGAAGTAGGAGTATATATTTTTTTTCGAATTAACTGAAAATGATTATCAGTAACATAAATTCGAATAAAGCTTTTTGAAAATAGAAAATAGAGAATAGACCGCAATAGAAAATTTTTCTATTTTTGATTGTCTATTTTTTATTGCTCTATTTTTGCGAAGCAAAAATAGAGATCCCTCGCATTAACACCCCAAAAATCTCTTCGATATTTTTGGGGCATGCTCGGGATTAATTCGACCAAATAAGTTATGAAAATCAATAAATTTTCATAACTTATGGTCTCATTAAGGAGGTGAGTGAGATGCCAGGTGGAGATGGAACAGGCCCTCTCGGATTAGGGCCGATGACAGGCAGGCGCGCTGGTTTCTGCGCCGGTTATTCCGTGCCGGGTTACGCGAATCCGGGTTTCGGCAGAGGATTCGGTTACGGCCGTGGTTTTGGCAGAGGCCGTGGCTGGGGCCGTGGTTTTGGCAGAGGGTTCGGCTTTGGATGGGCCGCATATCCTTATGCCCACGGTTACCCTTATACGGCTCCGCTATACTCGGCTAATGTTACTCCAAAGCAGGAAGCGGATATGCTAAGAGCGGAAGCCAAGGCAATGCAGGAAGAGATTGACGCGATCAATCTACGCGTAAAGGATCTTGAATCTGCTAAAGGCGCGGAAGGCAATGAGTAACTTATAGGTGGGGATAGTGTTTCTAGTAACTATCCCCACCGCTTTAATTCACGAAAGGAGGCAATTGTGAAAGTAGCTATTTCAACCGATGGCGGTTTCGTTTCCGCTCACTTTGGCCGTTGTCCTGAATTTACCATCGTAGACATAAAAGACGGCAAAGTTATAAAAAAAGAAACCGTTGAAAACCCCGGGCATCAGCCGGGTTTTATCCCGCAGTTTTTACACGAAAAAAGTGTCAAATGTATAATTTGCGGAGGTATGGGTGCCAGGGCAACTCAGTTTTTTGATGAACTCGGTATTCAGGCAATAGTCGGAATAAGCGGAAAGATAGATGATGTTATAAAGGAATTTTCAGAAGGCTCGCTTCAAGGCGGGGAAAGCCTTTGTAAACCCGGTTCAGGGAAAGGTTATGGTGTGGAAAAATCCGAATGCGAGCATCCTGACGAAAAGGACTGCGAAGATTAAGGGGGAACTATGAGCAGTGAAATCAAACCCGCCTCTGGCGGGAAAATTTGTGTTACCTCAGAAGGGAATAATTTGGATGCGAAGGTAGATCCGCGTTTTGGGAGATGTCAATATTTCATTATTGTGGATATTGATACATTGAAGTTTGAAGCGGTAACCAACCCTAACATAGACTCTATGGGAGGCGCAGGGATACAGTCAGGCCAGCTTATAGCAGAAAAAAAAGTAAAGGCCGTCCTTACAGGTAATGTAGGGCCTAACGCCTTTCAAACTTTACAGGCGGCAGGGGTGGATGTAATTACCGGAATTTCGGGGACAGTTAAAGAGGCGGTGGGAAAATATAAGACAGGTGAGTTTAAACCTACAGGCGGGCCGAGTGTAGGTTCGAAATTCGGTATGCCGCCGAGGAAATAGGGAGAATAGAAAGAATGGCAGTTAAGATTAATAAAGTTAAATGTGACGGCTGTGGAGCATGCGCCGATGTTTGCCCCGTGAATGCTATAAAGATAGAACAAAAGAAAGCTGTTGTAAGCGATGAGTGCGTGGAATGCGGCAGGTGCGTAGACGAATGTCCGAATGAAGCGATTTCACTTCCAAAGTAAGGAGGATTGACATGTCAAATGGTCAAGGACAGGGACGAATGGGTGGAAATCGTCCAGGCGCGGGGCCTGGCGGCAATTGCGTTTGTCCGAATTGCGGAGAAAGAGTACCACATCAACAGGGAGTGCCTTGCTATGAAGTGAATTGCCCTAAATGTGGGACAAAGATGACGAGAGAATAAATGAATTAGTTTTGGAGAAAAGTGTTATTAGGAGGTGATTAAGATGCCAGGTGGAGATGGAACAGGACCTTTTGGCCAAGGTCCGGGAGCGGGCGGAGGTTTTGGAAGAGGCGGAGGTAGGGGCCGTATGGGCGGAAACCGTCCAGGGTCAGGACCAGGCGGAGATTGTGTTTGCCCGAATTGCGGCGAGAGACTACAGCATCAACGAGGAATGCCTTGTTATTCAGTAAATTGCCCGAAATGCGGGACGAAGATGGCGAAGGCTTAGAAAGGTTAGTTTTGGAAAGAAAAGTTTTAGAAAACCATAAACAGTATGTAGAACGTGTGAAACTGTACCAAAGTTACGGTTTCGACATAGACAAAGAACGAAAGTTCGTTTTTGAGAAAGCAGAACCCGTTTTTGGCGATATCTTAGAGGTGGGAACCGGAAAAGGTCATTTTACACTTGTTCTCGCGAAAGAAGGATACCGCTTTACAAGTGTCGATATCTCTCGGGAAGAGCAAAAAATAGCAGAGCTAAACCTTAAATATTTCGAACTGGAAAATTTTGTTGATTTCAGGATTGAAGATGCCGAACATTTGAGCTTTAAAGATAATAGCTTTGATATTATTTTCTCAGTTAACACCGTTCACCACCTTAAGAACCAATTTAAGGTAATGGATGAACTTATAAGGATTGTTACTTTTGAAGGCAAAATTATACTGAGTGATTTCAGCAAAGAAGGATTTAAGATGCTTGATAAGATTCATTCAAGCGAAGGCAGGATTCACGAAAGATCCCGAGTTAATTTACAGGATATAGATGCATATTTAAGGCAAAAAGGATTTAAAACAGAACAGTACAGCAGCAGATTTCAGGAAATATTGATAGCATATAAACCGGTTTTATAAAATTATGATTATTTCAGTAGCAAGCGGAAAAGGCGGAACGGGAAAGACCACGATAGCAGTAAATCTCGCACTCTCCATAGATGAAGATATGCAGTTTTTGGACTGCGATGTAGAAGAACCAAACGCCCACATTTTTTTAAAACCCAAAATAAGGGAAACAAAAAGGGTTTATATCCCCGTACCGGAAATTGATGAAGAAAAGTGTACCTATTGCGGTAAGTGCCGTGAAGTTTGCGCTTATAATGCTATAGCGGTAATGAAAGGAACCGAAGGTAGAAAGGGCAGTGTTTTGGTTTTCGCAAACCTTTGCCATGGTTGCGGAAGCTGTGCCTATTTTTGCCCCGAGGGCGCCATAAAGGAAGTTAACAAAGAAATTGGCGAAATCGAAATGGGTAATGTAGGTTCCATACAATTTATACACGGGCGTTTAAATATAGGCGAGGCAATGGCCCCGCCGATTATAAGGCAGATAAAAAAGCATATTAACCCAACGCGCACAGTCGTTATCGATGCCCCTCCCGGCACATCTTGTCCTGTGGTGGAGACTATAAAGAGAAGCGATTTTTGCCTGCTCGTTACTGAGCCGACACCTTTTGGCTTGAACGATTTAATGTTGGCTGTGGAAGTCTTACGAAAGCTAAAAGTTCCTTTTGGGGTTGTGATCAACCGCTCTGATTTAGGCGATGAAAAAACTGACAAATACTGTAAGAATCAGAATATTCCTATTCTTATGCGGATACCCTTTAAAAAAGAGATAGCTATGGCCTATTCAAAGGGAGAGCCTATTGTTAAGGCATTTCCCGAATATAGAAAAGAGTTTGCCATATTGTATAAATGGATTGCAGAGCAAACAACATGAAACAAATAGTCGTAATAAGCGGAAAAGGCGGTACAGGCAAGACAGTATTGGCTGCATCGTTTGCTGCTTTGGCTAAAAAGGCAGTTTTTGCTGACTGTGATGTGGATGCGGCGGACCTGCATCTTTTACTGGAGCCATCCGTTAAAGAAAGGCATGAGTTCAGAAGCGGAAAGACTGCCGTTATCGACAAAGAAAAATGCGTTAAGTGCGGTAAGTGCATAGAAGTTTGCCGTTTTTTTGCCATCAGCGAAGATTTTATCGTAGATGGAGTTTCCTGTGAGGGATGCGCTTTTTGCAGTTTTGCCTGCCCTGTTGGTGCTATAAAGATGGAAGAAAATATTTCGGGCGAGTGGTTTATTTCTGATACGCGTTTTGGTCCAATGGTTCACGCGAAACTCGGCATAGCCGAAGAAAATTCAGGTAAGCTTGTAAGCCTTGTGAGAAAAAAGGCAAAAGAACTAGCCGAAAAAAGAAATGCCGATTGGGTTATTGTAGACGGCGCACCCGGTATAGGATGCCCTGTTATCGCTTCGCTTTCGGGAATAGATTGTGCTGTAGTTGTTACGGAGCCTACGCTTTCGGGGCTCCATGATGCCGACCGTGTCATAAATGTCGCAAAGCATTTTGGGATTTTAGCGAAACTGATAATCAATAAATGCGACCTTAATCCGAATATGTCAGGAAAAATTGAGCAATATTGCAAAGACAATAATATAGGTTTAATTGGGAAAATCTCTTTTGATAAAAAAGTAGTAGAAGCAATGGTCGAAGGAAAAACGATAATAGAATACGCAGGCGGAAAAGCCAAGAAGGAAATAAGCGAAGTTTGGGAAAAACTACAAAGAGAGATTAATAAATCTTAGGCAAAGCTCATGAAAGGAGAAACGGAAATGAAGAAAATCGATTGGGATGGCATGCATAAATTCAATACCCACTGGATTAGGATAAAATTTTTTAACGATAAACCGGATGTAAAAAATGCAAAGGTATTAAAAGACGTAAGATTTTGTGAAGCCACTAGGAAGGCAGGGTTTGCACCCGTTATTTTAGACAGAGAAAGCATATCATGTCCAGGCGCCAGATATGCTTTTGGATGGGAAGCGCACAATAAAAACAAGTTATTAAATAACTGCTACGATAAACAGGATACCCAAAAGAATATTTTGAAATCGATACTTTCAAAGGCACCCTATTTTAACAAACCGCCAAAGTTTATAGGGTTAAATGCCGGAGGCGAGCCCGATCTTGTCATGTCATATATGTCAGCGGAAAAAGTTATGAATTTGATAAAAGCTTATCATGACCGCTGGGGCAGAAATTTGGAGATTTCCTTGTCTTCTATGATGTCTATCTGCGGAGGCGTAGCCGTAAGATCTTATTTAAAAAAGGATATCAGTGTTTCTTTTGGATGCCGCGATTCGCGAAAATATACCAATATGAAAATAGAAAACGTGGCTGTAGGGATACCAAAAAACATGTTTAGCATATTTGAAGATTGATATAAGAAAGATTTATGAAAAAAACAGGCGAAAAAGAAAGAATCGAGCAGGATAAGCGCCTCAAAGAGAGGATGCTTAAGATAAGGCATAAGCTTATAGTAATAAGCGGAAAAGGCGGAGTCGGCAAAACAACAGTTGCTGTTAATCTTGCATATGGATTGGCTGTCAAAGGAAATAAGGTGGGCATTTTGGACGTTGATATTCACGGGCCCAATATTGCCAAAATGCTGGGGATAGAAAGAGAAAAACTTGCCGGTTCAGAAGCGGGTATCGAACCTGTCCGGGTTTTACCTAATTTAAAAGCCATAAGCTTTGCTTTGTTATTAGAAAATAAAGATCAGCCGGTTATTTGGCGGGGGCCCCTCAAAATGATAACCATAAAACAGTTTTTGGCTGATGTTAACTGGGGAGAGCTCGATTACTTAATAGTGGATTCCCCTCCGGGAACCGGCGATGAACCTTTGAGTGTATGCCAGCTTATTCCGGACATAAATGGAGTGATAGTGGTAACCACGCCGCAGGATGTGGCTATTTTAGATTCAAGAAAGAGTGTTTTATTCGCTAAAGAATTGAAGGTTCCCGTTATCGGTATAGTCGAGAATATGAGCGGTTTCATATGCCCGCATTGTAAAAAAGAGATAAATTTATTTGGGATGGGCGGCGGTGAAAAGTCGGCTGATGACTTAAAAGTACCGTTTTTAGGAAGAATTCCCGTTGAGCCTGAAATGGTAAAGTTTGGCGATTC
>JAFGLX010000054.1 GCA_016927795.1 Candidatus Omnitrophota bacterium | reverse complement strand
GTTTTGTAAAAATGGGCACAATTCCGCGTTACGTAAAAATAACGCGCTTTGGAGAGTTGTTAAATGCGTGCGGGTTACCATTACCTATGGCTTCTCTTGCAGAAAAGGTGGCAAAATTTTTGTGTAAAATTTTACCCTTGAATAATAGGAAACACGCTAAAGGGGTGGAGGTAGGCGCCGCGCGTGATTTTGGGGAGGACTTCAGGAGCTTCTGGGATTCTATATCATCCCACTATCCGTGCATAGTGAAAAGAGACAACGTCTTTTTGAGATGGCGTTATCTCAATCAGCCGTTATGGCCTTACACCATACTTACGGCAAGAAGGCATGGTAACATAAAGGGTTTTGCCGTAGTACGCGAAGGCATGATTAAGAGAGGAAAGTTAAAAGGCAAAAAAATAGGCGTTATATCGGATATTTTGATTGATCCAAAAGAAGCGGCATGCACGCGCGAGTTACTGAGATGTGTAACGGAATTTTTTAAGGACAGGAAAGCCATGTTCATAAAATGTGACATTTTAAACAATCATGTAAGACGCGCCCTCAAGGCCTGCAATTTTGTAAGGATAATGTCACGCAACTCTTTTATGCTAAATGTGTATGACAAAAAATTATCCGGCTCCTCCCTTAAGGTAATATCCGCGAGAAATAATTGGTTCATTTCATCCGGCGATTCCGACCTTGACTTTGATTAAGAGATGTTAACGGTGAGGAAATGCAAGACTTTTTAATCATAGGCGGCCAAGAGCCGATGGAAACCCGCCTCAATGATAACAGCAATGTATTTCAGGGGATCCCGCCGTATTTTACGCCTTACGGGAGAGATTTTATAAAGATATCCGGGAGGGCCTACAGTTTTCCGGCATATGCCGTGCCTGTGCTCGCAGCCTGCCTTAAGAAAAGAAGAATTTCCGTGTCATGCATAAACGATTTTTATCAGAACGACGAAGAAAGTATCGCCCGTAAAGTACGAAACACAAAGCGCGCCGTGGGCATATCTACGACTTTTTTAACGAAGGAGAGTTCCATAACAAAAATCATAGACTTTGTGAAAAAGACGAATCCGCATGTAAAGGTTATACTGGGAGGAGCCGGCATAATAAACTTTCCCGGGGTGAGAAAGCACGCAGATATAAACGTTTTCTACGAAGGAGAGGAAACGATCCAGGAATTAACATACGTATTTGAAAAAAGAAGAAATATAGAAGACGTTAAAGGCATATCTTATTTTAAGAGAGGCAGGGAAATAGTCAACAAAAGGAGAGATTGCATAGGCGATCTGGGTAAGATACCGATACCCGCATGGAATGCGGTATCCGATAAGCCGGCCGAAGAGAGGTATTTGCCGCTTGAGTCTTCCAGGGGGTGCGTGGGAAATTGTTCTTTTTGTCTTGAGACGAAATATTGGCCGGGTATAAGATTTTATCCGGTAGACAGGGTGGTAAGGGAGATAAAAGCAGGTATCAAAAAATACGGGACAAGGTTTTATTATTTTCAGGATTCCAACATATCAAATAGCAGGAACTACCTTAAACGCCTATGCGATGCAATTCTTGAGTCAAACCTTTGCATAAAGTGGAGCTGCGAATCAAGGGTGGATGGCTTGGACAGGGCGCTTGTGGACAAAATGTACAGGGCAGGATGCAGGGGAATTACGTTTGGGATGGAGTCCGCAGACAGGCGTGTACTTCAAAACATGAATAAGGCAATGAGCGAAGATAAGCCGGGTCTTTTTAGTTCTACTGTAAGGCATATGAGAAAGCGAAACATGCTCGCCAACATAAACATAATAGTCGGCTTCCCCGGCGAGGACAAAAAAAGCATAAAAAACACAGTCGATTTTCTGTTGGAGGCGAAGCCGTTTACCTATTCGATGGCGAAATTTTTTCTGGAAAAAGGAACGGACATATGGAAAAACAGGAAAAAGTTTAATCTTAGCGGCAGCATGTATGACTGGCGGCACAATACCATGTGTTCCGGTGAATTAGACGCAATAGTGCGCGAGATTTTCTTGCGCGTTTCAGCTAAGCAGGAAATATATCACTGGACAAGCGCAGCCGTGGATCTGGTAAGGGCTTTAAGCAAGGGGAAGACCTTCGGAAATTTTATAAAATATCTGAAATCGATAAACCAAATTTGCGTGGAAGACCTGACAAAAACACACGAGAGTTATTCATCACGGTATAATGACAGCTTCCGGTATGTAACGAGATATATACAACGCACCTAATCCCCTATGCAGAAATTCCTGCTGCCTCGCCGAAGACAAGAGATCGGGGATGTCCGCCATAAAATATGCGCGATCTCGCCATAACCCTTACCATGATGGAGATGCCAATGGAAAAGTGATTTCTGCTTCGGGGAGGGAGCCTCAGTTGGGCCGAGAGGGGCTCCACCTTTTCCGCTTTATGCCGGTTACCGCTATGCCGGAATATGGATATCCGATAAGAGAAGTTATCGGCGGGTCGAATATCTGAAGTATTTTAAAGGGCGAGGTAACGGCCCATGCAAACTTTTTGTTTATCTTTCCCAGGAGTCTTGCTGCGTTGGTGAGTTGCTGAGAGATAAAGCCGCTTATGTATTCCACGGTCTCAATATGGATGTCATGCTTAGCTAACAAAATTTTTATTTCTTCGTGCGTATAACCCCATCTTACATGACCGCCGTCCTCGTTTTCTGATATCTTGTCGTTAACAAGGTGCTTGTAGTTTTTATAAAAAGTTGTAAGAAAGATCCTGCCTCCGGGCACCAAAAGAGATGAAAAAGCCTCTATCAACTTCTCATCATTTTTTATGTGCTCAATAGTGTCAAGACAAATGATTTGGTCAAATAAGCCTATTTCTGGTTTTAGCTTTTTGAGATCCCTTAAATCGGCGGTTATAAATTTCACGTTGGGTATGCGTAAAATAGCCGCGCGGTATTCGGCATTACCGTTATTGGTCTTGTCGGAAGATATACCTATAGAGTCGTTTCCGAGGGTTGCTGCATACATAGTGTAAACACCAGAGCCGCATCCGGCATCGAGTGTACGCAGGGCTCCCGGAGCAAGGCGGCGTTTAAGCCAGTTCCACCTATCCAACTGCAAAGGGTCTCCGTGCAGTACCATAGCCTTCCACCCCATTATACGTATCAGTACATTATTCATGGCCTTTCTCCGATAGTGGATATTGGTATTATATCAGGAAAATAGGGCATAGGCAACGTAGAATGGAACATTAAGATATTGTTATTTACCAGCTAACATGATAAAATAATAAGCCATGCAGA
Organism: Candidatus Omnitrophota bacterium; assembly: GCA_016927795.1. GTDB lineage: Bacteria > Omnitrophota > Gorgyraeia > JABMRN01 > RBG-13-46-9 > JAFGLX01. The sequence goes on along the minus strand of JAFGLX010000054.1, from coordinate 8,196 downwards.
GTTAGGGCATACATTTTAGAGGTGCTATGATCCATAATAAGAATATTATATGCATATCTTCTATTGATTGGGACTTTATATGGCAAGGGCATCAGGAGATAATGTCCGTTCTTGCGGCAAACGGGAACCGCGTGCTATTCATGGAGAACACAGGTGTCCGTACCCCCAACATAAACGATAGAGACAGGCTGTGGAAGAGATTTTTGAATTGGAAAAAAGGATTTAAGGGCATTAGAAAACTGACCGAAAACCTATACGTATATTCACCGCTTGTCCTGCCTTTTCCGTATTCAAGATTGGCTGTTAAAATTAACAGAATTCTTATAATGTCAGTGCTGAAAAGGTGGATGGACGCAATGGAGTTCCATGAGCCGATAGTATGGACATTCCTGCCAACGCCCATAGTCTCGGGGATACTTAATGAATTGGCGTCCGGTCTAGTCGTTTATTATTGCATAGATGATTTTAGTTCAAGTTCGGCTGGCGCTAAAAAGATTAAACGTAGCGAAGAAAGGATTATAAAAAAAGCAAATCTTGTATTTGCAACCTCGCAAAAACTTTATGAATACTGTCACCGGTTCAATGGGGAGACACATCTTTTCCCGTTCGGAGTCAGCATAGGAGGATATAACAGGGCAAGAGAAAAAGACATAGATATGCCGGATGAAATGCGGCGCATAAAGGGGCCCATAATCGGATATGTAGGCGGCATACATAAGTGGGTTGACATGGAACTTTTGAAAAAAATAGCCCGGATCATTAAAGACGCCTCGATTGTCCTTATAGGGCCGAAGCAGGCAGATTTATGCGGCCTGGATACTTTTGAAAATGTCTATGTATTAGGCAAGAAAGAACAACGTGATTTGCCAAAATTCGTAAAGTTTTTTGACGTAGGAATAATACCATATAAAATTACAGAATATACATCACACGTTTACCCGACAAAAATTAACGAATATCTCGCTATGGGTAAACCCGTAATATCCACAGAAATACCGGAAGTGGTGCGGTTTGACCGCGAAAACGGAAAAAATTTTATTTATTTCATAAAAGACGAGAGCAATATAAAAAACGTGATTGAAAGCGCCCTCCGCGATAGAGATGCGGCAATAACGGAAAAGCGCATATGCGTCGCGAACGAGAATTCATGGGTATCCAGAATCGAAAAAATGTGTGATTTAATAGAGGAAAAGCTAAGCGTATTACAACTCAAAATGGGACGGGACGGGTTGGAGAGATTCAGGCAATTTTACGCGAAGGCGCGAAGAAGGATAATAAAAGTTGCGGCCACCGCCGCGGTATTGTATTTCCTTATATTCTATAGTCCCCTTATGTGGTTTTTGGCATCTCCTCTTGAAATATCGGAAAAGCCGAAAAAGGTTGACGCAATAGTTGTATTCGGAGGGGGCGTGGGCGAAACCGGGTCTCCGGGTAAAAGCACCATAGAGAGAGCTATATTCAGCGCGGATTTATACAAACAGGGCTTTGCGAGATATATAATTTACTCTTCAGGGTATACGTGGAAGTATAATGACGCAGAAAATATGAAACTGATCGCGGTCTCCATGGGGATACCGGAGCATAATATCATTCTCGATAAGATCGGCGATATCACCTATAAGAATGTTAAGTACACAACGGATATTTTGCGTAAGAACAATCTCCATAAGATAATACTTGTAACCTCTCCTTATAACACGAGAAGAGCACAGTTGGTTTATAAAAAAATAGCGAATGACATAGACGTGACGTATGTACCTGTCGCCAACCCGCAATTTTATCACAGAGAAAAACCGGTTCGACTCGAGCAAATAAAGGCTATTGTTCATGAATACCTGGGTATTATTTACTACGCTGTGATGGGGTATATTTAAAAGAAGAGAGGGGTCGCGATAAAATGAGGCTTATAGACAAAGAAGGGCGCTTATTCGGAAAATTAAATGTTGTAGATTTTTTTATTATTGCCTTGCTAATCGTCGTAATCCCGGGATTTTTAGGTATGTACAAGATATTGGGCAAGAGGCCCACATGGGTACCTTCCCAGTGGGTTCGGGTCAAAGCGGTAACATTTACTATACCCGAGATAGCGGACCTCTTGAAACCGGGCGATATTTCTTACGACCGTTTTGGCAATACGCAAGCCAGGCTCTTAAGTGTTTCAGAAAGAGATAGCGACTATGCAAACGACCTGAAATCTGCGGTAAAAAGCACATCCATGACAGAGTACGAACACAGGATGGGTTTGATTTTGGAGCTGGAACTATTGTGCACAAAAAGCGCGGAAAACGAACCGTTCTATTACATGCGGGTTCCGATCTTCGCAAGCCTCGATGAGCCTCACGAGTTTTCAAGCAAAAAGTATAGCGTAAAATTTTACGTTTTGGACATAAAACCTTAATACGGCGGTGGATTCGTGAGGGAGACGGTAAAGAAAATTATCGCAGGAAGCAAGGCAGTTAACTTTCTCGCAAACCTCAACAAAAATATTCTTTTATGTTTTTACAACAGTCAAACACATAAACTCTTTCGGAAATTAAACGGGTTTTTAAGCGATATCCTGAAAAAGAGCGACAAAAGCTTATTCCGAAGAGCAGCAACTAGGCTCTTGGCATATCTCGATATAGGCGACTGGGGACTTTTTATAATTTTAGTTGTGTTATTTAATACGCTTGTAATGTTTGCGCTGAAGAAGGAAATAGACGTATTTTCGGTCTCTGTCAGAGTTTTCCTTTTCTGTTTAGGGGCACTCTTTATTTTTAAAAAAAAACGCAGGGCAAAGTAGAATATGTGCGGGATTTGCGGCTTCGTAAGATTTGGGGGTAAGATAGAAAACGGCACGGCTGAAAAGATGCTTTCGCCTCTGGCGCACCGCGGCCCTGATGATGAAGGTATATTCGTCGATAACGATAGGGCACCATTTTTGTTACTGGGCCACAGGAGGCTCAGCGTTATCGATCTTGAGGGTGGCCACCAGCCGTTATCGGACGAAACCGGCAATTTTTGGTGCGTTCATAACGGCGAAATATATAATTTCCCCGAGCTTAAAAATGAGCTTGAGGGAAAAGGATACGTTTTTCGTACGCATTCCGACACGGAAGTAATAGCCAACATGTACCGCTTTTGCGGGAGCGAGTGCGTAAGAAAGCTTAACGGCATGTTCGCTTTCTGCGTATGGGATAAAAAGGAACGCACGCTATTTTTGGCAAGGGACAGGATCGGGATAAAACCCGTTTATTATTATTTTGACGGGGATAATTTTATTTTCTCATCGAGCATTAAGTCGTTTTTAGGCATTGACTTTGTAAAAAAAGAAGTGGACTCCGAAGCGCTGTCCGAATATCTGCAGTATCTTTATATTAACGCGCCGCGCAGCATATTCAAGTCAATAAGAAAGTTGGAGCCCGGTTCCTGCATTAAGTTGAGGGAAAAATCATTAACGGTTACGCGGTACTGGGACGCAGTCGAGATCATAAAATCCGGCAACGATAATATCGTATCGAATGAAAACGAGTGCGTGGAAAAAATAAAGTCGCTTCTGGCCGATTCTGTCAAGATGCGCCTTATAAGCGATGTGCCGCTCGGAGTCTTTTTGAGCGGCGGGGTAGACTCCAGCATTATAACATCGCTGGCCGTTAAGGGCTCCGGGAAGAAAGTAAATACTTTCAGCGTGACATTTAAAGGAAAAGGCTACTACGACGAAAGTAGATTTGCCAGGAAAGTATCGCGCCTTTTTGAGACGGAGCACAGGGAGATAGAGATAGAGCCCGACTTAGGATCGGAACTCGGGGAAATTATAAGCCTGCTTGACGAGCCTTTTGCGGACTCTTCGTTTGTGCCCGCATTTTATCTTTCCAAATTTACGCGCCGGTTTGTTAAGGTAGCACTTTCCGGAACCGGCGGAGATGATATATTCGCCGGCTACCGCAGGTACGCGGTCGGTAACGCAATAAAGATGCTCGAGAGAAGCCCCGGGTTTATAAAAAAAGCTTTGCCGGCGGTCGCAAACAATATTTTTCCTACGAGAAAAAACCGCATGGGAGAAAAGGCTATTCTTGCCAGGCGCCTTTTCGCGGCTATGGAGAAGGACGAGGAGAGACGTCACGGAGAAATAATGAGTTTCATAACCAGGGACATGCAGAGGGAGCTTTTACTGGTCATGCCGGAGGCGCCGGAAGGAACGCGTGACACCGTTCTGTCCGCCTACAGGCTTTTTGATGACGGTTATTCTTACGTAAATAGGGCGCTATACGCAGATTTCATATCATATCTTGGCGGAGACCTGCTCGTAAAAGAGGACCAGGCAACAATGGCGGTTGCGCTGGAAGGCAGGGTTCCTTTTCTTGACCATAGACTTGCAGAATATAGTTTTCGCATTGACCCAAGGCTCAAGCTAAGGGGTTTTACGACAAAATACATATTAAAAAAAGCGTTCGAAGATGCTCTTCCCCGCGATATACTTTACAGAGAAAAACACGGATTCGCGTTTCCCATAAGCGAATATTTAAGGGGAGACTTTAGCGATGTTGCAGAAGACATACTTCTTTCACGCAAAAACGTTTTTTTTAATAATGAAGCGATAAAAGATATGTTGAATAGTCACAGAGAAGGCAAATCGGATTTCGGGCAGCATCTTTGGGCCCTTTTGGTTTTTAATCTATGGCATGACAAATACGCGAAATAAAAAAACAAAAATACTGCGCGTAATCACACGCCTTAATATCGGCGGCCCCGCAATACATGTAACTCTTCTTACGGGTATGTTTAATGACGGAGAGTTCGAATCCGCACTTTTATGTGGTTCTGTATCGGAAAGGGAAGGGGACATGGGTTATATCGCCGAAGACTACGGCGTAAAGCCTTTATACATACCGCAGCTCACAAGGGAGATAAGCGTTTTCAGGGACCTGGCGGCGTTTTTCAGCATTATTAAACATATAAAGCGTTATAAGCCGGATATCGTGCATACGCATACGGCAAAAGCCGGCACGCTAGGTCGCATTGCTGCAATTCTCTCAAGGGTGCCTGTCATAGTCCACACATTTCACGGCAACGTGTTTCAGGGGTATTTTAGCAAAAGAAGAACGAAGCTCTTTATTATAATCGAACGCATTCTTGCAAGGTTTACCGATTGCATAATCGCGATAAGCCCGGCGCAGAAGGAGGAAATAACAAAGCTTTACAGGATAACACGCCCCGACAAATGTCGCGTCGTGAGGTTGGGTTTCGACCTGGAGAGACTTTCCGGCGCTCTCGAAAACGGGAGGGGACTAAGGGATGACCTCAAACTGGCCGAGAGCGATATTCTCGTGGGAATAATAGGACGCCTTACCGCGATAAAAAACCAGAAAATGTTCGTGGACATGGCGTATCATCTAATTAATACCGGAGAGAGCCGTTTAAAAGAAAGGCTTAAATTCGCGGTCATAGGGGACGGAGAGTTGCGAGAAGAACTTTTGGCGTATACGCGATTCAGGGGCCTTGCTAAAAAAATATTTTTTGTCGGATGGGCAAAGGATATGCGCAAAGTTTACCCGGCGCTTGACATTGTAACGCTGACATCGTCGAATGAGGGCACACCCGTTACTTTAATCGAGGCCATGTCGTTTTCAAAACCTGTGGTGGCTACCGATACCGGCGGCATTAAAGACACCGTCCGCGAAAACGGTATTCTCGTAAAAAAAGACGACTACAAAAGCATGGCGCATGCGGTATCGGAACTTGCCGTTTCAAGAGAAAAAAGAGAGAGCCTTGGAAGGCTCGGCAGGGATTTTGTCAGGGCCACCTATTCAAAAGAGCGTCTTTATTCTGAGTTCAGGCAATTATATAATGATCTGGAGAAACAAAAAAGGAGAACAAAGTGAAAGCATTGGTTACCGGGGGAGCGGGATTTATAGGAAGCCACTTGTGCGAAAATTTGTTGGAGAAAAAATATAAGGTTTATACGATAGACAATCTATCGACGGGTACTATCGAGAATATCAGGCACCTTAAGAAGTCACAGTCGTTCCATTTTTACATGGACGACATATTGAACGAGAAAATAATGCGGAACCTTATAAGAAAAGTTGACATTGTTTTTCATCTTGCCGCAGCGGTAGGAGTCAAGTATATACTGGATAACCCGCTTGAATCCATTAAAACAAACGTGCGCGGCACAGAAATAGTGCTGGAGCTAGCCAATGATCTGGGGAAAAAAAAGGTTTTTCTGGCATCCACATCGGAGATTTACGGCAAGGACAGAAACGGGGCTGCGCTATTTAAAGAGACCGACGACAGGTTGCTGGGCTCCACCACGAAATGGCGATGGAGCTATTCCTGCACAAAGGCGCTGGATGAATTTTTGTCTCAGGCTTACTACAGGGAAAGGAAATTACCGGTTGTTATAGGCAGGTTTTTTAACACCTGCGGTCCGCGCCAGACCGGGCGCTACGGTATGGTGATTCCCAGGTTTATCAAACAGGCGCTTTTGGATAAGCCGATAACGGTATACGGCGACGGGAAGCAAACAAGGTGTTTTCTTTACATAGGGGACGCCATACGCGCGATTACTGCCATCGCCGAAGAAAAGAAAGCGGTAGGGGAAATTTTCAACATAGGGAACCCGCGCAGCATTACTATAATGGAGCTGGCGGAAAAAATAAGAAAATTGACGAATTCAAAATCAAAAATTGAATTCGTGCCGTACGAAAAAGCGTATGAACGCGGCTTTGAGGACATGCGTCACAGAAAGCCCGATATATCAAAGCTTAAGTCCTTTATAAAATTTTCTCCAAGCGTAGGGATAGAAGAGTTGCTTAAACGAACGATAAAATATTTTGCGGGATAAAAGATAATATGAGCACGGTACAGGACGTTTTTGGCGCTTTTTTCATAGCGTTTATAATCTCTTACGGCTTTACGCCGCTTGCCCGACACATAGCCTTCAAGATTAAGCTCTTGGACTATCCGAATTCCAAAAAATCGCATGCCCATCCGACGCCGTTATTAGGGGGTCTTTCGATGTTTCTGGCGTTTTTTACCGCAATTTTGATTACGACGGATATAAACCGGCCCCTGGCAGGGATTCTTATCGGCGCCACCATGCTTATGCTTCTCGGCGTTATCGATGATAAGCTGGGCATGATGCCGAAGATGAAGCTTTCCGGGCAGATCCTGGCCGCTCTCATAGCCTACAAAATGGGCGTCCGGGTTGTCACGTTCGAGGATTACTATACAAGCATGTTTTTTACGTCTCTTTGGCTTGTAGGCATTACAAACGCCTTTAATCTTTTGGATAATCTGAACGGCCTCTCAAGCGGTATTGCGGGCATATCTTCATTATTTTTCGGTATAATCGCGCTTCTGCACTCCCATATTTACGTAGCCATACTTTCGTTCGGGCTGGCCGGTGCCTGCTTCGGTTTTCTCAAACACAATTTCCCAAAAGCTATGATATTCATGGGCGATTCCGGTAGCATGTTTTTGGGTTTTTCGCTGGCGAGCATAGCTATTCTCGGAAGCTGGGAGACAGATAAGATAAGCCTTTCACTGTCGCTGCCGATTCTTGTTCTCGGCTATCCAATTTTTGATACGACCCTTGTCACATTCTTGCGAATCATGGAAAAGAGGCCTGTTTTTATCGGCGGGAGAGATCATTCATCGCACATACTGGCGTCGCTCGGTTTTAAAAAGACAAGAGCGGTTTTGCTTATCTACATAATATGTATATCACTGGGGCTCGCGGCGTTTCTGGTATCAAATCTGCCCATATATGCGGCACTGGCAGTATCGGTGCTTACCGCGCTTAGCATGCTGGGTTTCGGATTTTATTTATCATTTAAGCGGCTGAACAGCGCCAAGAGGCGCAGGCACCGAACCTCTTATGCTAAGCCTCATTAATTTATATGGGGCAGGGGTAGTGTAATTTTGGGCGATCTTTGAGTAATAAAAAATTGCCATATTAAAGTCTTTTAACTTTTCATAAGAATTGCCAATGTAAAACATAGCCGCTTCTTTCCAATCTGTTTCAGGTGAAAGTTTCAATAATTTTTGTAATTCAACGATAGAGTCGCGGTAATCACGTTCAGCCCATAACGCCTGCCCCTTAAAATAGATACTTTCCGATTTTGCGTAACTATCACGAGCATTCTTGATGAGGTTATCGTAATCTTCTATGGCTGATTTAAATCGGAAGGTCAGGTGTTTTAACCTCGCCCT
>JAFGLX010000053.1 GCA_016927795.1 Candidatus Omnitrophota bacterium | reverse complement strand
CTTAAGGACACGGTCGGCAAGATAGCGAACGCCTATCTTAAACATGTCAAGAAACCCTACAAAACGGTTGATGAGACAGGCAGGGTACCGAGAATAGATTACCGGCTTAGATATACCACTTTGTCAAAAGAGCGCCGAAAGGTAAGCGCGGAAATTAAGAGGCTGCAAAAGCGCATAAATGATATCGGTTTTGAGCTGTCGCGCCTTCAGAAAGAATCGCCCAATCAGAATGAGATAAAACAAAAAATAGCGCAGCTCGACGCCGCCCTCATACCGCTTAAGAACGAACTGGAAAATCTGCGAATAACTTATACCGACAACTGGCCGTCTGTCGTCAAGCTAAAAGCCAAAATAACCATTCTTGAGGACGAAAGGCTGAAACTATCCGATATGCTGCCAGTCGTAAAAGAAAGGGAAAAAGCCGCCGAGAGCATATCCTACAAAATCGATAAGGATAAAGCAGGCATAATGAAACTGGAAGATAGAATAAAGTTTATAGACAGACGCGTAGATGAGACAAAGAAGAGAGAAAACGGCCTGGAAGAGGATGAAAGCCTGCTTAAAAAAGAAGAGCTTATAAACTATATAATAACCCCTCCGACGGAAAAAGTGCTACCCGAGCTTGGGATAAGGCTTTCCATAGCTTCGGCCGTAGGGCTAATACTGTGGGTTATACTGGGATACCTTCTTAAAAACGCGTATATAATCCTGGTGACGATAGACCGCCTATTCAACAGAAAGCGATAATCGCTTATGTGAATTGCTAAACCTCGTTATGCGCCATAAGCGGACCCCCTGAACGCAAACCCACTATTTGAAATTAGCCTCACCCGACAATTTATTTCACAGTTCTCAGTAGCTAATCGCTTACTTATGCTGCCCGATTTGACTTTTGCTGTTATATAGGTTATACTAACTAAATAAAAAGTTAGTTATATTTAAGGGTTCATCTCGATAAAGAAAGGAAGGGGAAAACATGCGTTTTCGAAAAGCAGTTCTTTTTGGTTTTATAACGCTTTTCTTTTCATGCTCATATGCTTTAGCGGGCGGAGCGGGTAATTGCGTAGAGCCGATAAGGACGACTACCGACCACTTCGGCGTAGGAGGCGGTTTTGAGTATAATTATGTTGATGAGAGGCTAAACGACCTTGAAAACAGCGATGGGCCTCGAGACATGAAGGTCACAGCGCTAAGCCAGGTTTACGGCAAGTTTATGATAGGAGTTTTTGACTATTTTAACCTGTACACGAAAATAGGCGGTTGCAATTATAAGCTCGAATTTACGGATACAAGCCAGAACGACCAGTTAAAAGTGGACTTAAATGACGGCCTTTATACCGGCATGGGCCTGAACGCCTTGTTCCCGGTATACAAATGGAACAATTTCACTTTCGGCATCGGTTTCGACATTCAGGGAAATTTTTTCTATAATGATGTGGATAACATAAACCGGGGCGGCGAGGACGGGATAAACGTTGACGGAAGCTTCTTCGGCCTTGATGGGCAGAATAGTATTTACGGTACATTTAAGTATCACATAGAGAAGATAAACACGTCGGTTACACCGTACATAGGCATGTATCATTCCTGGATAGTCGTAGGAACGCTTAAGAGCCTAACTTATGAGACCCCTGCCATGGGATACATAGAGGATGAGGATTATCAGGCTGCGGTTGACGCGAACTCATTCGGCCTCCTTCTCGGAATGGATATAGACGTTGCAAAATACGTCAACATAAACATAGAAGGCAGATTTATCGGCGAAACGGCGGTTACAACAGGCGCGACGATAAAATTCTGATTTTAAATATTGAAAACGAGGGATACATACCGCCCGTTTGAAGTCAAAGCGGCCGGTAATGTATCCCTCTTTTTTTGACGAGGTGGCTTGTGCTTTCAAAAATATTAGGAACGCTTAGCGTACTCGGTGGGCTTTTGTGGCTTGTTAAGCCCGAAGCCTTGAAGAACCGCCTTACAAGAAAGATGGACCGCACCTTGAGGCGCGTCATTTTTCTATTTATTGTGGTATTCGGTTTTCTCATTATAGTAAGCGTGATAAAGTCACCGGGGCTTCTGTCAAAGGCTGTTGGGGTGATAGGGCTTGTAATTACCGTAAAAGGCATACAGCTTATTACGTCAAAAGCCTCCGGTAAGATGTCCGAGTGGTTATCCGGCAAATCTATGCTTTTTTTCAGGATATGGGCAGCCGCAATCTGCGTCTTCGGCATAATGCTTATTCTGTCGTAGGCGCTGCCAAAACCGTTTAAGGTGATTTTATGGCAAAAGACATTAAATGTCCCAAGTGCGAAGTCAAAATGGAAGTATCAAAAATCGGAACCGTTGAGACGGACAGGTGCCCGAGCTGCGGGGGCATCTGGGTTGACAGGGCGGAGGAGAAAGAGGCGCTCGATATGAAACCCGCCGTTTTCACGGTTGACGATTTGCGGAATCTCCGGAAAATATACAAACCACTCGGCCGCGTCGAGAAGGTAAAATATTTTAAGTGCCCTCGCTGCGGCAAGTTTATGTGGAGAAAAAACTATATGCACCATTCCGGTATTATTGTGGATAAATGCGCAGACTGCGGGACTTTTTTTGATAAGGGGGAGCTGGAGAAGGCCGCGGAATTCATAAAAAAGGGCGGCTCCGAATACGAAAAGCTGCAGATAGCCGAACGCGGAATTGCCGAAACGCAGACAAAGATTGACCGCGAACTGACGAGGGTTGAATGTACCATGTACCGCCTTCACTGGGTAGGCAGATTTTTAAGCATGATAGGATTCTGATTATGAAAGCAGAGGATCCGGCCGCCACATTCCATCTTATGCTTGTTTCCGTTTTCACCTTTTTTTCTGTGTTTTTATGCGGATGCGGAAGCGGGGAAAAACCGGCTGAACCCGGCGTCATAGAGACCATGTCCGGCAAAAGCCAGTTTGATACCTACAAGAAACTTAAGTCCTCCATTGAGGAAATCAATAAGACCAAAGAAGAGCAGTATAACGAGATGGAGCAGCGTTAAAAGCCGCTTATGTTTTGCTGAGGATACGTTCACGTGTCTTGTAAGGGAAAGTTAAACATGCGTCATGCAAAAATCCTTATATTTTTAACCCTTGCCGCGGTTGTCTTTATAGCTTACGGTAACGTCTTGAAGGGGCCGTTTTTATATGATGACAACATGTTAATCGTGGAGAATCCCCTTATAAAGAATTTGTCAAATGCGCTTACCTATTTCAGGACGGATTTATTCTCTTACGGGCCCGGCGAGAGAATGAGCAATTCCTTCCGGCCCATGCATACATTTTTAAACGCGGTAGATTATTTTCTGTGGGGGGATAATTCCGCGGGGTTTCATTTTACAAACGTGTTTTTACACCTAATCAACGTCTTACTTATCTTTATATTGTTACGAAACATATCGAAGAGCGCATTGATAGCATACCTCACAGCTATTTTATACGCGTTACACCCCATTAACACCCAATCGGTTTCATACATAGCCGGCAGAGGAGATGTTTTAATGTCGCTTTTCGCCGCGCTTAGTTTAATTTGTTACATAGCTTGGTACGGGAAGAAGACCGGCGGCTTCCTCGCGCTTTCCGTTTTTTTCTATGCGCTTTCCGTTTTGTCGAGAGAGGCAAGCCTTATTGTTTTGCCGCTTCTTATAATCGGCTATATCATGTATTTCGGCAAGCCGGGATCCCATAGTTTTAAATCAATAATTCCGTATTTTATTGTAGCAATCATTTATCTTTTTTTGAGAATTCTTATTCTGGGGGTATACATAGCTCCGGTCGGCCTTGAATATGTGTCTTTTTATAGGAGACTTTTGACCTCTATAAAAGGGCTTTTTATAAGCCTTGGAATTATTCTCGCTCCATCGGGTTTGCATTTTGACAGGTTTACGGCGGTCGAACGAAGTATCTTAAGTCCCATCGCGCTTATTTCTTTAATTGGCCTGATTGCCGCGGTTTTTGCCGTTGTATACCTATATAAAATAGGGTTGAAGGAAAGTAGAAAGTTCGCCGCGCTTGTTTCCTTTGGATTCTTCTGGTTCCTTGCGTGTATGCTTCCTTATTTTAACATTATCCCGATACAGGTTTTTGTATCCGAAAACTGGCTCTATCAGCCTTCTGTGGGTATATTTTTCGTTGCGGGCACCGTTGTCGCATTTGTTTTTAACAGATTAAAAGCAAAGAGTATGCCTGTTGCAAGTTATGCGGTTATCGCCGTATTCGCGCTTACCTCGCTTATTTACGGATTTATAACGCATAAACGCAACGCTGATTATCTGGACCCGATACGCCTGTTTCAAGCAAACTTAAGATGCGAACCGAATGTGAAATTTTACTATATGCTTGGCACGGAATACGGTTTGAAAAAAGAGTATAACCTCGCCCTCGAGGCCTTTAAAAAAGCGATTGAGACTGATAAGACAAGGCCGAATTTATTTGTATTTAACGCGCGTTTTAATCTTGCCGTTACCTATCTTCGCTTAAAGGACAGGCAAAGGGCGCTCGAGGAATTTAAATACCTATCAGATTTAAAAAACGTGCCGGATTACGTAAAGATTATGTGGAAAGAGCGCGCGGCCGAGGTGATGAAGAAGCTTCAGTATTGACATATTTTCACGCTACTATTTTTGGGCGCATGGCTTGAAAACCGGTTAAAACGAAGAGGTATATCATTTGAAATGAAGAAGTTTGTCTCTATTTCGCTTATGGTTATCCTTTTGAGCGGTTGCGCCATTTCCAGGCTTCCCTGCGAGGCAGTGAAGACCGTCGGTACCACAGTCCAGACCGCGGGTAAAGTGGTTGAGACGACGGGAAAGGTCGTGGTTAGCGGAGCACAGGTCGTCGGCAAAGTGGCAGAGGCCGGAGGCAAACTTGCCGAGACAGCCATCAAAACCCCCGGCGTTAAAGACGTCATAATAAATAAGGCCTTTAACAGGTAAAGGTTTTTTGGTATCGCAGTGCAATAAGTCGGTAAACAACCCCCTTTGCAAACCACCTCGCACACGTTAAATTTTAGTTACTTATTACTGCCGCTGTGATATAATAATACTACGCTTATAATAACTTAACAGAAAGGAAAAGCTGTGCGCAAAATATTCGTAATAGTAGCTGGTATTTTTATTGTGTGGCAGATGCTGCTTGCATTGCAATCCGCCGACGCCGCGACGACATGGGAGTATGACGAGCGCGGAAACCCCATTTACTATCACACCCTTTATTCTTACTCCTCTAACGGAGATATTTATGAGTACGAACTTACATACAGGTGGCAATATGTTTATCAAGGCGACAAAATTGTATCCACGCGAGCCACATATGATGGGAAGACTACCAAAAACGGCGTGCTTCACTTTACCTACCACGGTGAGTATCTTTCCACCGACAGCTATTACAGGAGTTCATCCTGTTCCCGTTACTATGATTCAGACGGCGTGACACTCACCTCCGAGAGGCGGTATTATTATTATTACAGCAAGGTAACCAACTACGGCTATTCGAATTCCATATATACCACCTATAATGCCGACGGCTCAAAGACCGTCAGGACGTATTGCCGCACCTGGTCGAATAATTATAGCTATTCCGGCAACTCAACCGCCGAATACAATACCCACGGGGACATTATTTCATACCAGTCCTCATATGCATATTATAACGGCGCCTACAGATACACATATGATTACACTTATACCTATGACTATACTTACGACGGTGAACATAAAACCGCCGTAAACGGTAAATATACGTGCGAAACGAGGAAAAACGGCAAGCTGACCTATACTTATAAATGCATATACACATACGACGCGAACCACTACGCCGGCAGCTATACCTATCTCTATTATAATGAAAACGAACAAGTCATAAGAAAGACAAACAGGGTTTACGAATATGATTACACTACAGGGCTGTATACCAGCCGGACGACCACAATAGCATATGAATATGACTCCGAGGGAGACTTAATCAGGACGCGGGTTTACGACGGGCAGGGAAATCTTTTAAAAGAGATTTTGCACGCCAACATCCCGCGCGAAGAAATCTGGGCTGGAAATCCGGGAGAAAAACGGATAGATGTAACGTTTAATGCATCAGCGCTAATCATAAAAGAGACAGGGATTCAATACCCGGGCTATACTAATGAATTAATATATAACAGGCATCTCGGTACAATTACGGTTTTTCATTCTGAAGACGGGCACGACCCGTACACATACACGCTGCATTACGGAGCCTTTAATTCCGCCATGGCTGAGATGCTAGGTATCCTTAGAGACGGCTATATGCAGGGTTCAACGGGCTATGACGTGAGGTTCGATGAGTTGGCGGACCAGCTGGAGTCCGGCGGGCTCTACTATCAGGATGTCTCACGCGAGCAGTTATGCGCGATATCGGATTCAGGCGGGTTCAGGGCGGACGTTATACTGGACTCGGCCCAGCTTTGGGTATGGGGGCCTACGGCAACCGAATACGTATATGACAGGAAGAACGATACCGTTACAGTACACGAGACTACTTACTCGGTGACTTATGAGAGGGGAGAGGGTAACTTTGATTTCTACATGGGTCTGATATCCTGGCTTTTAAGATACGATGGTTATAATCGCGGGTCCGATGGATACGAAAAGCGTTTTCACGAGATTGCCGATCAGCTTGAATCAGGCGCGCTATATCCCCAGGGCGCGTTTGAGAAGACGACTACCTACTATGCAGATACAGGGGGCGTGGAGTCAGAGGCCTTCAATCCTCCGCAGGGAGGGATAGAATACCGCCATTATATGGATGAGGAATTTGTTGCCGGCGAAAACCACGGACGCGTTGACAGGGAAGCACTGTCTGCGCCTGATACAGACGGCGCAAGGGCCTACGAGTATGAGTATTATACGGATACAGAGCGTGTTAAGCTGAAAAAGTGTTACAACACGGCGCATTACAGTGATTTCTCCAATCCGATAATGGGGAATTTTGTCGCGGCATACGAGTATTTTTATGATGCGGCCGGCAATATTATCAGAAAAAGAAAATATCTCGGAGGCGATGATATAGGGATTGTCAGGGAATATCTTACGGGTAACACAATGCCCGCCAAGGTAATTAATGCAGAGGAGAACGCCGTCTACAGGAAGGCATACGGGCGAGCCGGCAGCCCTACGGTTATCATGTATTACTACGAAAGCTATCCGGCCGGAAGCCCGTGGGGGTCTTTCGTTTTTGGTGTAAGCGGTGAAACTGTTTTTATTAAAGATATAATGTGCGGTACGCAAATAACGGGAAGGCTCGTGTATGTGCATGACGGAGACCTTGATCTGGAAAGCGCGATAGACTGGGACGCGGTTCCCGTTCAACTCACCACAGGCGCCGCAATAAATCCGGACATATTGTACGAGATAGACCTTTATAAGTACAGCATTTACGATATTACACCTCACTTTGAGGTAGGCGAGCCCGATGGCGCGGAACCCGGTTATCCTTTCACATACTATGCTTCCGGAAGAGTCCGCACAATGTTCGGGAAATCTTCCGACGCGGGCGCCTTTACTAAGTCCGAGGAAGCTACGGAGACCACCTATGAATACGCGGACGAGGCTTTTTACGGTGAGGAGGACGAAAACCGGTTTTTGAGCAAACTAATATATTATACTGACGGACCGGGCGGCCTCAAGGATTTTTTGACGGGGCTTGACCTCGGCGCCCTGGGAATATCGGGCATAGAAGAGCTTATTTCCTACATTAACGATAACGCAAATTCCGCAAACGGGTTTACGCAGGACGACGTGAGGGGCCTTTTATTGTCTATTCCGCTGACAAAGCCATACGGCGAGCACGGCCGCCTCATCAAAGAGACTCATGCCGACGGGACGTATACAATCTTCGAATACGTCGGCGATACGGATACCTTGAAGGAGACGAGGACTTACAGGATAGACGGCGCTCTTTTAGAAAAACGGGTCGCGGCCGAGGAAAATAGGGAATTCATCAGGATGGGAAACCTGCCATGGATCCGTTACGGCGAGGGCATCGGAATAAGGTCGCTGGACGGCTGGCATAGCGGTTATTCGAGGGGCCGCGAAGGCTGGGAAGGGCTTACCGGTTATGAGGAGCTGCGGGCAGGGTTGGAGAAATGGGCGAACAGCTGTGTGCGGATATTTTTATTCGCGGACATGAGATGCGGCATGATGTTTGAAGCCGACGGTTCATTCGCCGGATTTACCGACTATGTTATCGAGGACATGCAGGTGCTTCTGAACACCGCCAAAGAGCTGAACATAAAATTAATCCCGACGCTATTTGATTACAGGATGGCCGACGGCGTGGAAAACGCTTCCGATCACGAGCACGTCGACCTTATAAAAGATGAGGCCAAAACGGAGGTGCTACTGGACCATTTTGACTGGTTTTTCTGGCAGGTGCAGAACCTCGATAATTATGACGTTATCTACGCCTGGGACGTCATGAACGAGCCCGAAATGTCCTGCGAAGGGCACCTGGGAGACACAACAGGCGTTACGATGGCGGAGATGCAGGTTTTTATCAGGAAGTTCGTGGCGAAGATACATGAGAAGGATCCCGACGCGTTGGTTACGGTCGGCAGTCTCGAAAAAAGCGATATGATAAAGAATTGGGTCATTCACGACAATGCCCTTGTCGACGGTGATGAGAGCGCGCTTGATTTTTACCAGTTCCATTATTATGACAGTTATGATGACTGGCACGATAATGATATCGAAAATCTAAGCTTTGACAAGTCGAGCCTCAACGCCTTCGGATATTCGAACGATGTGCTGAAATTTTTTAATGCGCCGAATTATCTTAACGGCAAACCGGTGATAGCCGGAGAAATGGACCCGACTTACGTAATAGACAAGCTCGATATGCTTGCCAACCACGGCTATGACGGTGTGCTTTTCTGGGACGATAAGGGCAACGCCCTTTCGGCCTCTGAATATGAAGCGGCCGGAGGCTGGTTTTACGGAACGGTATATACTTATTATCCCGATACAGGTGCTGTTCAATCGGAGCGCGGGCCGAACCTTGAGGACCCCGACTTTATTTACTACCACTACGACGAAGAAGGCAGGAAAGATATGGCAGTGCGCAGAATAGCGGATGAGTACGGCGTAACCGCATATACGTATGAGTATTATCCGGGCACCGGTACGGTGCACATAATAAAAGGCTACCATATAGCAAGGTATTCGGATGACCCCGCCGTGCCTACTATGGAAGATTTGGTCGTGACGGAGGAATTCGGCCTGAACGGACAACCGATACCCGGCAGCAAAACATGGGAAAATATATATTACACCGATTCTTGGTTCAAAAAAGCGATAATAAATCTGCAGGAATCAGCGCTCAAATACTACATAAATGAAAACTGGGACTATACGGGTCTTGGCAGGGAGATAATGGAGTTTCATAACGGCGTAGCATATGTGTACAGCGTAGTGGGCGACGAATATCAGCGATACGGGCAGTGGGAATGGGACTCTATAGATGTAAGCGACCCCAGCAACCCCAGGTTTTCGGGATTTATCAGATACAACGGTGACTGGAACGGAAGCGTTACCGAATATTACAACCCCGGGGCGCCGGATAACGAAAAGAGGATGAAATCGCGCACCCTGCCTGAAGAGGACTCGTACGGAAATGTTTACTATCATTACATTGACGAAAGCATAGAAGAGCCCTGGAACATGCAGGGTACTCCGAGGATGGACGAATCCCACCTTGCGTCAGCGAACGAAAAGGGGGAAATCGCCTTTACGTATGAATATTATGAGAATTCCACGCAGGTGCGTTTGATCTCTTCCTATTCAACCGTTGCGAAAGACCCCTCCGAGCTTGTCGCGACATACGAATACAATGCCAAGGGGCAGATAATTGTTTCGAGCTTATTCAGCGAAGCCAATGCCAGCGGGGAAAGGGCATTTGAATTTGAATATTATACCGGAGACGATTCCGGTAGGCTCCATTTCGTTTATTCATATTCGACTACCGACAGGGACCCCGGAGAGCTTCTCAACATATATGAGTATGACACTGATGGTAATGTCATAGTGGCGTTCGCCGAAGGAGCGCTGTGCGTTATGGGAAATGAATCCGACGAGAAATTCGTAGACGGGACTCTTATAGACGAAATCGTTTCCCGCTACGACGGTATACTTAAAAACAGGGCGAACTTCACGGGTTATTCCGTTAAAGAAAACGTTGTTTTCAGGGATAGATGGTTTTAATCCCCTCCGGGAAGGAGGCTCCACACCACCCGCTAATCGGATAACGTGTTCGCAAAAATGGCATTTTAACGCGAAGCGTATTAAAATATTTTCAAAAAGGCGTTTCTTAAACCATTAAGCTGCGGATCCGTGTTCACGCCGGTAAATTTCACGGGGAAGGCCGGAAAATACTAAAAAAGAGAGGTTGGTATGAAAAGAATATCGCTTTACCTTGCGGCAGCGTTTTTGGCATTTCTTACCTCGTGCGGGAACAAGGAGAATAACCCGCAGGATACGCTTGAATCCGAAACCGCAAAGCACGAGAAACTGCCGGGCGCGACTACAATGAATGACATAAAGGACAGAGTAATGTCCTCCCAGAAGGACCAGTTAAAAAAGATGGGGCTTACGGGAGAGGAAATCAAGAAGGCCATGGAAAAATCGGCGAAGCTTCTCGGAAGCATGCAATCGGTTCCGGTGGACGCCAGGCTTGAAAAATTAATCAAGGACTACATAGTGGCCAACATGAAATCCGCAGACCGCGATAATATTAAGGTTTTCTCTCAATTTGTCTATAACGCCGACACGAATAGCGGAAACATAGGTGCGAAGGTTACAAGCGGTAAAAAGGAATATTTTTGCTCGATAATGGTAAGCCGTAGAAATAATGACTGGAAGATAGAAAGTCACATAGCCGCGCCCATGCAAATGGAAGAGTAAAAACAGTAAAGCACGCGACGTTTCATGTCATGGGCTGACAGGCGATGCCCGATGGCCCTTTTTCGTATGCAGTCAATGCTTTTCATAAGAAATAAAACCAAGTTTTTTTTAGCATTTATTACCGTCTCTCTCATCTTCCTTTACCTGCGCGCAAAGACCATGAACCACTTACTTATGTGGGACGAGGCGTGGAATATACTTTCCTTGCGGGCGTTTCTCGCGGGCGCCGCGCGTGACCCGTTTTACTGGGGTTATTTTTATCACCCGCCTTTATACATGTTTTTCGCGAAGTTCCTTCATCCGTTTGCATCAGGCATCGACCTAAGGCTTGAATACCTTTCGCTATTCTTTTCTTACGCCACCTTAATAGTCGTGTACCTTTTGGGCGCCAGAATAGGCGGCCCGGTGTACGCTTTATTGTGCGGCTTTTTCTTAAGCGTTATGCCCGCCTCCATAGGGTATGATACGTGGATAAAACGGGACGGCCTGGCCTCGTTTCTGGGCTACGCGGCGCTTTTAGCGTTACTCAAAAAAAAATTTTTCTGGTGCGGGATACTTTTATCTTTTTGCCTTCTAAGCAAGGAAAATGCCGTCTTTTTCATCGCGGCGGCAACTTTGCTTATATTGATTTTTAAAGAAAAAAATCCGGTTAAAAAAATATCATCCGTGTACGCGGTCATACTTGTCACAAACTTCTGGTGGTACGCGTATTTCAGCCAGATGCTAAAAGGCGCGGATAAGCGTTTCTTCGTGTTGACAGAGGAGAGCGCGGCATGGCTGAATTCCACGTTTTATTATGTAAAGAAACTGCTGCCGGATCTAAACGTCATAATTATATTTTTTGTAGTCATAGGGATAGGCTATTCGGTGTATATGGCGTTTTATAAAAAGAAATACGAATGGTCCCTGCCGCTTATTGTGGCGCTTTCCGTATACCTGCCTATTTCTATTGTAATAGTCGCTAAAAGCCCATGGTTATTTTTACCGGCAAGGCCGGCGCTTGCCATGATAGCCGGAGGAGGCGCATTGTACCTTTTTGAAAAATCCAAAAAAATAAAATACATGGGGCTTATTCTCGCAGTAACGCTCCTTTTTGCGTTCGCCGGCGGGCTTTCCTTTTCCTATCCCGCGTACCATAAGAAAACGTATGCCAACGGCTGGCCCGGAGCGTATTCCTCAAGGGAACTCGCCTTATACCTTAATAAGCGGATGCGAGACGATGATAGGCTCCTGATTACGGAATTCGCTTATTGGAAGATGCCCACCTGCGCCATATTTCTATACTACTGGAAAGCGCACCCTATAGAAATAATATCAGGAAAGGAAAAGCTCGCGCGGATAATAGAGGATATAATCAAATATAAAATATCATGGTTTGTTATCGCTGATTCACCGGACCCGCGGTTTAATTTTTCATCGCTTGCGGAAGAAGCGGAGGAGTCCCGCTTAGGCAAGCCCGAAGCTGTAGGCTGGTCATATGTGTGGAATACGAAAGAAATCGCGCAGGAAGGAGATTCCGCTAAAAACCGGTAAAAACAAATGGACATTTCTCTTTCATCTTTTCGCAGAAAATTGGAGAAAAAAGAGGTATTGATCGTCCTCGCCATACTTTTGGCGGGTTTGGCTTTACGGATCGCGTATTGGAGCCAAATCAAGGAAAGCACCTCAATGTATCAGCATTTATGGCCCCAGACCGATATGAATTTCTTCTATACTTGGGCGAATAGCATAAGAGGGGGCGATTGGCTGGTCAATAAGAGCCTGCACCCATTTGCGGAGTGGCAGGAGCAGCTATCCGGCAAACCGGATGAAAAGGGTTACAATGCCGATTCCGCCAAGGCGATGTGGGACCAATGGTACGGCGAAAAGAGGTTTCATCAGGAGCCGCTGTACCCGTATTTTTTAGCCGTCGTTTTTAAACTATTCGGGCCCGGGGTTCAATGGGTATTTGCCATACAATGCTTGCTTGGCATCGTAAGCAATTTACTTATTTACGTAATAACGAGAAGATTTTTTGGTACAGCCACCGCGTTAATAGCGGCAGCCATATCGCTTTTATACGGCCCGTTTATGTTTTACGAAAGTGTTTTATTGCGTGCCACTCTTATAACGTTTACGATGCTACTTACCGCATGGCTCTTTACAATCGCCATGGACCACAAAAAACCCGTTTATTTTTTGTTGTCCGGTTTGTCATCGGGTATTTGCGTTGTTACGAAATCCACAACTTTTCTTTTTATACTTCCGTTAGTGCTTTTTCTGATATTCCATTTTCGCGCAGACATGAGGCAAGCCGCGCGATTTATAGGCCTTTTTGCCCTTGGTATTTTTTTAGCGACATCGCCTTTTATAGTAAGGAATTTAATAGTCGGTGTCGCGCCGCTCGCTTTATCGAGCGTAGCGGCGGACGCGATAATAAGCGGGAACGCAGGCGACTTTATCCCGGGTACGGGATTTTCAATAGGCAGATATTTCGTGCCCATAATGGAAAAAGCGCACGGGAATATCATTCCCACTATCTATTATACTTTGCGCACCCATTCAAGCGTTGCAAGCGTTATAAAGCAGCTATGCGGAAAGTTCCTCGTTTTTTGGAACTGGTATGAGATACCGAACAACATAAATTATTATTACGCGCGCTTATATTCAGGGCTTCTATCCCATTGGCAGATAACGTTCGCGGCGCTCGGCCCCGTGTCGTTTTTCGGACTTTTTCTGGCGGCCCGGACGATTAAAAAAACCTTTATTTTATATGCGCTCGTATTTGCCGGTATTCTGCCGGGTCTCATCTTTTATAACCTGTCACGTTTTCGCGCTCCGGCAGCCGCCGCGCTCATTCCTTTTGCCGCTTACGCTTTGGTTTTCCTCATAAAGCGGATTAGTGAAAGACGATATGCTATACCGGTAGTAGTCGCGCTGATTTCAGTTTTTCTTTTACCGCTATTTTTCCTGTCGCCTCCAAGAAGCGAATACGCGGTTAGAGCGGTCGATTACCGTATAGGAAACGCGCTTTGTATCAGCATAGGAGAGAGGTTAATCGAATATGGAGACTTGAGGGGCGCGGCCGGGCAAATTGAGGCAGGGTTAAGAACCGAGCCGCCGGAAGTCTCGAAAATCGGCCCTGGTTACACGGTAACAGGTGACAAGGATAGGCTCGTCCGCCTGGCGGAATCCTTCGCTAAAATGCATTTACTATACGCGGAGCTTAACGAAAAGTTGTCAAATAATGAAAAAGCGGACGATCACTACAAGCGGGCTAGCGAGCTGGATTCATTTGTAAAAAACGTCCATTAAAACGATTGCAGCGACTAAAAATAGATTACAGTGATTATTAAGGTAAAAATCTCTGTAATCTATGTTGCACATATCATGAGCAGCAATCACAGTAATCTTAATATTTTAAATGATTACAGCGATTAGGGATAGATTACAGCGATTAGTAACGTAAAAATATCTGTAATCCAGATTGCACATATCATGAGCAGTAATCACCGTAATCTCAAATAAAAAGTGAATATCAGAATATTAGGGTTGTTCGTGTAACCCGTTAATGGTAAAATATGGCATCTTTAAGTATTAGGGCACACATGAAAAACATAATATCCATAATATTGATATCCTCTGTATTCCTGAGCGGTTGCGCTACAATAGGCAGCACAGTGGGGCAGAAACCGATAGAGCTTTTAGACTCCAGCGTCGTATATTCGTTTGATACAGCTACAATCGGTAAGTTGTCTTCAATGCGACACATTGACGTTTACCTCACGTTTAAAAACAGGGGGAGCAGGGATGTTAGCGGCCTTGTTTATCATATAAGGTTCAAAAATGACTTCGATGACCTTGTATATGAAAAAACCGTTACTGATAGCGTATTCATTAAAGCTAAAGGCAAAAGCGATCCAGACCATGCCCTCATTTTTTACGATTCCAACGACCCCGAGGACAATGCTTTCAACAAGTTATATTCCACCGCGGTTATGGGCGGCACCAAAGTAGATGTCGCAATCAAGAAAATCATCTACGCGGACGGCGACTCGGCGGGGATGGAGTGAAACCTGACCGTCCCTTTTTAAATTACT
>JAFGLX010000052.1 GCA_016927795.1 Candidatus Omnitrophota bacterium | reverse complement strand
GCCTGTCGCTGGTACCTCCTGCCTCCCGCCTTGGCTGGAGAACGAGGAGTGCACAACTTTGCTTTTCGCTGTTGGACTTTCCGCCTCTTTCCTTAACCCCTGATCCTCGTTTCTTGATTCTTTGCCTTCCGCCTCCTGACCGTCGGGCGCTTGTCCGTCAACTTGCCCTCCGAAGCTCAAAGAGCGAAGAAGGGAGCCTTCCGCAGGTTCGGTCTGTTGGGGAAGACAGGTGGCCGGTTCCGTCGCATCGGATGAGACCGATATATTTCTACGACTAATTTTTCTGGCCCAATATTCCAGCAATATCACATACAGGCCGGACCAAATTATCGCACAAGCAGTATCAATAAGAACGACTCTGTCACGCATATAAGTAAATCCATACAAAAGAGGCAGGGTAAACCAAACGGCGCTAGCACAATATAGGATAAAACCTTTCAGGGTAGGCTTAAGATCACCCAATCGCAATTTCTCCCTAAGGATAAACTTTTTTTGAAAAAGATATTCTGCCTTTATGAGAACTGCCCCGAACAGTATAAGGTCTGTAGCTACAATTAAAAAATTACTGGTAAATACCAATGTCAATAACGGGAACCATATAGCGTAAGCGAAAAATCCTAACATAACGGATCCTCCCGCCCCCCAACGCCATATCCGATTCCAGTCAACTTCGTTTCCGCTTAATATCTGTTCGACGTAACTTCCACCGCCTAATGCTATCGCGCCTACAAACATTTTGGCGGCTAACGCTGTCCAAAAAGACCGCTCGACAAGCATAACATAAGTATTGCTTAATAGTAAGAATGTGGTAATGGTAAACGTGATAACTACAGATAGTCTGGCTATGCGCGGATACATGGATAATAATTCTGCAACAGGACGTCTGCGGCTTTTTGTAATAACGTATGTTTCCCCTGTAGTCACTTCTTTTCGCGGCGGCTGTTCCGCCTCCCGAGCACCGGATACATCCGGTTTTTCCGGTGAAGCAGGCACGGCAGCTTCTGAACTGCCTTTACTATGTACTCGTATTAATACTTGCCTTAAAACTGAAAGCAGTGAGTAAATCGAAGGTGGCTGTGTGGAAGATTTACGCATGACAGTGTAAGTCATTGCTCGAACGATATTATCAGGCTCCGCATATCGCGATACAAGCTCCAAGCCGAGCATTCTAATTTCATCTTCTTTTAGGCATTCCGGTGAAAACACAGTTCCGTTCTCTTCATCATTGTAACGCCCGACTACAAAAACGCCTCCGGGTTTTAGCATCCTAACAATCTTCGAATATCTGTTAATTATAGCTGCTTTTCTTTTTCTGCGAGAAATATTTGTACTGTTTTCGAATGTATATATAGATGCCGTTCCATAAATAAAATCCATCGAATTCGGTTCACATCTTGCCAAATAGTCATTGTAGTCCTGCACACAGTGTAAATAAGACTTTATCTCTATATCCCCAAAGCTTATGCCTACACCATGCACGTCGATTCCATTAGTTCGGAAATATTCCAGCGTTTCAAGCTTGTCATATGGCCCAAGCTCGATCGCATTTAGTCCTGCCATCCGTTCAATACCCCCGTATGCACGTGTAATAAAGTCCGCTGCCTGGCTGGGCGCGGCTGGTTCGCCTGACGCATCCTTCTCTTCACCTTCTTCCGGCGCGGGAGTCTTTTTATCCCCCGGTATCCTGCCCGGCTCGTCGATAAAAAGCACCGAATTCCCAAAGAACGTGCGGAGTACCGATCCTATAAAGCCAAACTCGTTCCACCCGCAACGGTCTGAAACGAAGCCAAGCCCGCTCATACCGCCACCCGAAAAATGCTCTTTAACCTTCTTTTTCTTTTGCGACGCATCCTTCCCGGACTGCGCTGCATTTATAGCTCGCGGCAAAGTAAGCCAGTTAATAGTCCAGACGCTGGCATACAAGAAGAAAGTGATATAAAAGAACTGATCCGTAATGGCCTGAACGCTCATCGGGTCTACATAAACATTGTATATATGGTATAGTATAGAAATCCCCGGAGCGACAAATCCGGATAAAGATACGGATCTCAGTATTGTTTTGAGCTTCTCATGCATATTGGAAGCATTAACGTATTTAATAAATCGAAACGGCACGCTTACCATCAGGAATCCGGCCACCGCAAAAATAGCTATCACGAAACTGTTTCCCGCCGATTGGAAAATTAACTGACGTATAACATCCGCTCCCTTATATAACCCCGCAAGTCCGGCAACCCATCCTGTTAACCACAGAACTACTTTAATCAAGGACAGGATAGTAATATTGCCTTTGGGCGGAGCGTCGGATTTCTTAACTTGTGTCGGCAAAGCTTGCCCTTCTGATGAGGCGGTCTCATTTGGGGTTAAAACCTTTTTGTCCGGACACGAAATTTGCGGGGCTGAGGCATCTTTGGTTTTCCGTCCTATGGAAAGGCGGTAATAGAATAACTGCGCGACAAACCACGTCCATGTGAATGTCATCGCAGCAAAGCCCGCAAAAGGATATATGCTCTCTTCCACATCAAGCGCGTTTTTCGGGTCGAAATACGCGCCTATAGACAATAACATGGCTATAACGCCGCAAGTGGCTACGTTAATGGACGCTATCCATATTAAACGTTCATAAGGCTTTAGTTTTTCGAGCAGCCCGGGCTTGACGACCCGCCGCAATATGGCATTGCTTTTTATAGTCTCTTTGATGCGACGCCAGTGTATTGCGCCGGATAAAGGAATCAGCGTGGCAAAAAAACCGGTTATGCCTATCATGACGGCAGCGGGCTTATCAATGGTGACGATGCAAGAAACAATCTGGCTTATTGAAATGGCTATCTCCGGCAATTTTTGCAATATACCCAGATACAGCGCAACCCAAAAAAACAATTCTAAAATGTTGGCCAGCGTGAATTGCCACTTACCTTTTTTGGGACTAACGTTTTTCGCTTTTTCCCGAATCGCCGGCGCATGAAAAGGCCTTTTAACTATTATTTCCCTTGGACCCGCCGGCGGGTGTATTCCCTCGTCCGCCATACCGGGTGGGCTATCTCCGTACACGCCCCGCCAGGGGCTAGGCCTGCTTTCGGGTTTTTTG
This sequence comes from Candidatus Omnitrophota bacterium, assembly GCA_016927795.1. Lineage (GTDB taxonomy): Bacteria > Omnitrophota > Gorgyraeia > JABMRN01 > RBG-13-46-9 > JAFGLX01. The sequence continues at coordinate 16,090 of JAFGLX010000052.1, read as the reverse complement.
TAATAATACGGGTCGTCGGGTTTGCGGATGGGCTTTTTCTTTACACGGCTTGATAAAGGCTCTTTTTTACCAGCCGTAGCCTGTTCCGCCGCGGCGCATTCGGCCCTCTTATAGTGACAAGACAATACAGGCAGGCCTTCTTCGGAAGGACGATAGTAATACCTGTGGAGGCGGTAATGCCCTATACTCTCGATAAGACGCCGGTCGGTAACTGCGCCTGTATCATTATCGATCTCCGTTAATGACATGGCGGTTTGGTCATCGCATGATGAGCTAATACCGTCAAAACGGAATAATGTCGATTTCCATGGCGTAGTCGTATCTAAAATAAAATCCCCTTTCTTGAGCCTGGATAAATTTAACATGGAGTAGTTTTCTTCATTGGTACTTACCCATGTCCTTAACTGATTATAACTGGCGTTTTTCGTCAATGGACGCTCCTGCGTCGGTACAGCCTTCTGGATAAGTCGCGATAAAGATGATTTCCAACCATAAAAAATTTTAAGCTCAACCGTCGGCTCAGCCATAGATCTGAGTTCTTTTTCGATATAATTCGCATAGGCTTTCATGCGTGAAGAAAAAGGCAGGTACTCGAAAGTTCCCGTTTCTGATAAATATTGCCCGATCGGATTTTCTCTCACTAACAGGCTCTTAGGATCTTCGTCAAGATAATAATCATCCGTGACCAGGAGACCTCTGGCACGCAACCCCGCGACCAGTGCATGGATAAATCTTTCATAATACATCGCGATCGAAAAACCGGCGTTTTGATAATATATATCATACCCGGCCGCAAGGATATCCTTGAGCCGGTCAGGATAAGACGATGGTTTTGTAATATCCGCGGGGATCCACGTGATGGAATAGACGCGGGAATCGTCCGCGCGGCCGCTTCTGCTCCATCGGAACCGTAAATTCAAAGCCCCATCGACATATTGATCCATGGTAATGATATCTTCTCGTCTGATGCCCATAGATTTTAACTCCGCAACCAGCAGATACTCAGGATAAATATTGCCTCCTCTATGCGATCCCCCATATCCTGTCTTACCCTTAAAATCTATATATCTACGCACAAGCTTTCCAAAGGCAGGGTGGCCACATTCTTCGCAGCTATCCCAGGCCGATTCAGATGAAACCAGATACTTCAAAATACGGAAATCAAGCTTTTGGGTATCGACAAAATACGCCTCCGGCACGTCCACTGTTAATAAAAAATTCGAAACGTCGACGCCGGACCCGCCATAAATCGCGCGCCCGTCCGGGCGCAACTTGGAACTAATTAACTGATGCAGAGACTGGTTAAAACCTACTCTGTTACGCGGCAGCAGACCGTACGTTACCGGCCGCATATCAATATCTTCTGGCTGTTCGTTGGCCGTGCCGCCGGATGCGGCCGTGGCCGGTTCCGCCGCGACAGCGGGCGACGGAATAACCGTCGTCTCCTGAAACTCATGTCCGTTAGCGAGAAACACGCTTATGTCAAAGCCGCGTAAGTCCGAATCCCAGAAGGAACTCGTGAAAAATTTATTTTTATTCTGTTTTATTACAGGCTCTACGGCTTTTATAAAGGCTTTTTCTTTCGGGGTGAAGTCTTTCCCGGTAAGTATACTGCGCCGTTTAAGAACGAGTAGTACGAAAGCGCGCGCCAGCATGTCGTTTAAGCGCGCATCGCGGCTCAAATTAGCACTTGCGGGATACAATTCTTCATAAGAGCGCAGGAGGTTGTCGTTCGAGAATACCTTTTCTCTGATATCACCGTATACGCCAGGCTCCTCTGTCGCCATTACCTGCATGATGGCTATAGTCTCGGCTTGAATTATAGTCCGCAGAAAAAGCTGTGTGTCTTTTTTGATTTTCTCGCTGGCAAGAATTTTACCGTGGCTCAGAAGAACGGCCGAGGCACCGCTGTTTTGCGCAAGAAGCTCGTTTCCGCCGTTTTCGTCCGTGGCGAATTTAAGTCGGCCGCCGAGCTCGCGGAAAAGCCTTATTCCCTCAGCATCCGCAAGAAAGGCGCTTCTCTCGGTCGCAGTCCATGCGGCCAGCTTGAAAGAATCACTTGCCGCATAGGCAATATCAGACAGGATAAACGCGTGTATTACCGTTATTGCGATTATTCGTAAAAATATCTTATATTTTATGCTGTATTGCAACATGCAACAAAATATAGCATAATATTATAACCAATATGTCACAGAGAGGTAATAGCTTTGTAATAAAACTGAGGGGAATCCTTAAGGAGCAAAGGGTAATTTGTAGCTAAGACTATACCGTCGCGATTTTTGACACCGCTTCTTCAGTGGTATCAACAAATGTGACAAGGTCGTGGCAGGATAAAGCGTTCGTGAAGATGCGCGCCTCCCCGCTTAAGACGGGCTCTTCGGTAAGCCTTTCAAGAACATTTTTCCAGAAATTCCCGAGCGCTATTATGGGTTTTGGTTTCATGAGACCCTTATTTACATGCTCGATGCACGCGGCAAGCTCAAGGAGGGTTCCCGTGCCTCCGGGCAGCGCTATGAAGGCATCCGCTTTTTTCATCATAATGTCTATGCGTTCGAAAATGTCTTTCGCGCGTATTTCCTCGTCTATATATTTATTCGGCTTTTTATATTTGACATCTTCGTATTTATAATAAGTTACGCCTATGGTCTTTCCGCCTGCTTCTTTTGCCCCGCGGGATATAAGCTCCATCGTACCGCCGAAGCCGCCGGTCATTACAGTAAAGCCTTTCTCGGCAAGAAGCCGGCCAAGTTTTAGTATATCGTTATCTTTTTTACCCAGGCTTTTGTAGCTACCGAACACACAAATTATTTTTGTCATATTTAGCGCCCTGGCATGTGCCTCTTTTATTAAATTCCGACTCTACCGATTCTATAAGTTTTTGTTTTTCGTTTATCCATGCCGGCGACACAAGCACGGCGGGGTTAGCGTCGGATACGAGCCTTAAAATAACGCATCCGGGGTCCAGCCGCTCTATAAAATCACAGGCTAAACTTATATATTCATCCTGTTTTAGCAGGTTTAACTTGCCTTCGATAAACACTTTTTCCAACGGTGTATCGCGCAGGATGTGAAGAACGTGGAGTTTTACGCCTGAAACCGGGAGATGCGCGATAACTCGTGCGGTCTCAATAATATCCTCTCTTGTCTCGCCCGGAATCCCTATAATAATATGCGTTCCGACTTTTATGCCGCGCCTGGCGGTATTTTCTATAGCCTCTAAGCTCTGGGAAAAGGTGTGCGAGCGGTTCAGGTATTTAAGTGACTTATCGTGAACGCTCTGTACCCCGTATTCCACCCAGACCTCGTAATTATCGCAATAGCCTGCCACAAGGTCAAGTTTCTCTTCGTCCATGCAGTCCGGTCGGGTGGAGATAAAAAGTCCGACTATATCCGGGAAGTCCTTTATAACGTCGTATGCTTCTTTTAATTTTGCGGTTTGTGCGTATGTGCCCGATGCATTTTGAAAATAGGCTAAAAATTTCTCCGCGCCGAACCTTGCCCTTACGAAATTCATCGATTCCTTTATCTGTTCGGCGAGGGTAAGGCGCGTACCGGCGAAACGGGAAAACCCTTTTTCGTTACAGAAAATACATCCGCTAGCACTTAACGTGCCGTTGCGATTGGGACAGTCGAATCCCGCGTTAAGGCTTATCCTTTGAACGCGCCTCTCAAAGCGCGTTTTCAGATATTCACTAAAAGAGTAATAGCTTCTCATGCGGATTGCGCGTGTAATTTTACCATTAAAAGCGTTATTGCCGTCGGGGTAACACCGGATATCCTGGACGCCTGGCCGAGAGAGCGCGGCCGGAACCTGGAGAGCTTTTCCGTAATCTCCCTTGATAGCCCCGGTATGTTTGAATAATCGAAATGTTCCGGTATGCGGATTTTCTCGATTTTCTTGAATTTGTTTATATGGGAAAGCTCCCGTTTTATGTATCCTTCGTATTTTATGTCAACTTCTATTTGTGTCCTCTCCGTATAAGTGAGCGTGCCGTTCCAGCCCGCCTTCTTCGTTACCTCTTCGAGAGTTATGCCGGGTTGCTTTAACAACTTCGCAAGCGAAGGCGACGATTTTATCTTTTTTTTCATGTAATCCACATTTTCTACCATATTTTCCACTTTTTTAAATTTGTCCCGCGGGAGTAAACCCGCACCGTAACCCTTCCTGCTCAACCTTGCCACAGCGTTATCCTCGCGCACGCTCAGCCTGTATTCAACCCGCGAGGTAAACATCCTGTACGGCTCGTTTGTGCCTTTTGTGATAAGGTCATCGATAAGGACGCCCGTATACGCTTCAGACCTGTCAAGGATAACCGGCTCTTTTTTATTTATTTTCATAGCGGCGTTGATACCGGCCATAAGCCCGAGCGCGGCCGCCTCTTCATAGCCGGTCGTGCCGTTTATCTGTCCCGCTAAAAAAAGATTTTTAACCCGTTTTGACTCCAGGGTTAACGCGAGTTCGGTAGGGTCTACGATATCATATTCTATCCCGTAACCGGGCTTTACTATCTCGGCCTTTTCAAGCCCTCTTATGCTGTGCACCATTTTTTCCTGGATATCGCGGGGGAGGCTTGTGGAAATTCCGTTTGGATAATACTCGTCCGTATCGGAGCCCTCGGGCTCAAGAAAAATGGTATGGGAATGCCTCTCCGGAAATTTTACCACTTTGTCCTCCACGGAAGGGCAGTATCTGACGCCGGTTGACTTTATTTTTCCAGTGTATAAAGGCGACCTGTCAAGGCCGCCTTTTATAATCTCATGAGTTCGCGTACTCGTCTCTGTAATATAACACGGTTTCTGCTCTATATCTATTCGCTCCGTCCAGAAAGAAAAAGGCACTATTCTATTATCACCTTTCTGGGCGGTTAAGCGGGAAAAATCTATGGTTTTACCGTCAAGGCGCGGGGTCGTACCTGTTTTTAATCTTGCCATCCTGAATTTAAGGCGGCTGAGGCACTTTGAAAGTTTACACGCCGCTTCTTCGCCGATTCTGCCACCCGATGAGTGCTCGAGGCCTATGTGTATTTTGCCGTTTAAAAACGTTCCGGGCGTTAAAATTACGGTTTTGGATTTTATAAGCCCATGCAGGGCGGTTTTCACCCCTTTGGCTACACCGCTCTCAAGGTATACTTCCTCCGCCTCATCTTCCAGAACATTGAGGTTCTTCTCGCGAAGAAGCGTATCGCGCATGTACATATTATATTTCCTGCTGTCTGCCTGCGCCCTTGAGGACCTCGCGGCGTAACCTTTGGAAGAGTTGAGCATACGGAATTGTATCATTGTATTATCTATGGCTTTCCCCATCTCGCCGCCCAAAGCATCGATTTCTTTAACAAGCTGACCTTTGCCGATGCCTCCTATGGCTGGATTGCAGGACATAAAACCTGCCTTGTCTCTGGCAAGCGTAATAATAAGCGTGTTACACCCCAGGCGCGCCCCTGCCAGAGCTGCTTCGCAACCCGCATGTCCCGCACCTATTACTATAATATCGTAAATGCCTTCCATCTTCGCCATTCCATAATTAAAGCCAATAACATCGTGTATGTCAAGCAAAAGAAACGGGTCGGGGTCATTGCTGTGTTTTTGCGGTAGTTGTTTTATGCCGACAGGAATATTTCGGCGATTTTGTGATAATCCTCTATGTCATACGGCTCGGCAGGCCTACAGGCAAGATATCCGTTTATAAGAAGCGATATGTTATCCGTTATAATGGCGCCTATGTAGTCCTCCGCCTTCAGGCCGGCCTGCAATTTGAAGTGTGTTTCTATATAAAATTTCAGTAATTGATATAACGGCGATTCCTTGCTTGTCTTTTCGCTGATGCGCCTGGCCAATAGCATCATCGTATATGTATCGGATTGAAATTTCTCTCTGTTTTTGCGCTCGGTAACGTCGCTTTTTGCCTTTATCAATTCGGTTATGCCAACCCTTATAAATCTTATACCTTTTTCTGACAGTTTCTGAATGTCTTTTTCTTTCAAGTTATTAGGGATAAGGGCTATTGACCTTTTTTCCCTGCCACGCGCTCTCTCAAGTATTTTCTCAATTATCACTGGCCCCGGGCTAAATGATGTTATGTCCAGTTTTTCAAGATCAAATTTGTGGCAGTATCTGGTCTTATGCTTTTTAAATTCGCCGTCATTATAGAATTCGTGCGGAAGTATAAGGGTATAACACTCGTCACTGAATACAGGTATTTCCTGTCCGCTTGCTGCGGCAAACGTTATCGCTTTTGTGATTTTCGGGCCAATCACAGATTCCCCTTGCGCTGCCGCGCTTCCCGACTCTAGGCGACGCAGGAAATTCTCTATGCTTTGTTTGGCGTGATATAGATATTTCCATGTGTCGGATTTTTTCGAGACACCCGTCATTTTCTCTTCGATAGCCACAAGGGCATCCGGACCGTATCGCGCAAGCGCCTTTCTGGCCTGGCGGCGCTCTCCGGGGAAACGCGACATCGCCTGCTTGATAAGTATTTCTACGCTAAGGCGCGATTCCGGCTCCGGCGCGCCGGTTATTCTGACGGTTTTACGCAATCTATCCCAGTGCGTATTCTTGCCGAAAAAGAGCTTAAAATAATAGACGACCCTTTCTCCTACGCTTTCTATATCTTTTTTGGATTGCAGTCTTTCCAAATATTCATTTTCTTCGAAATATTTGTTTACACGGGCGGTTATTTTCGCCTCATTTACCTCCTGAAAAGTTCCCCGTGATGTTTTTCTTGTTGTTATGTAGGGTTCCGGCCCGGGAACGGTAAGAATATAGAACATATACGCCGCCTTGTTCGTCACGTAATCCCTGTTACCCCTTCCCCCTATATTCAAATCCGCTATGGCCTCCGTCACTTCCGCCGACCTGTGCCGGGGAAATCCCTGTATGCCGATTATACGGGCAAATTCCTTTAATATTTTTCTCTTCTTCGATAAAGTGTGTAAATCCACGTCGGAATATCCTTCAAAACCATGTCCTATCTCGTGTAAAATGCTTCCTCTTATGAGGGCTTTTATAACGGCTTCTTTTTCGAATTTTTCCGCGCCACCGGCCCTTGCAAGGCCCGCAAGTCTGTAAATGCGCTCTATATATATCTCGTATATGCCTATCCGTCTTTCTCGGGTTTTAGGGTCAACGTTCACTACCATCGTATCCTCGCCGTATCCTCCCGGAACAACGCCTACTTCAACTGTTTTTATGGCCTTATTGCCGTATCTGGCGTTAAATTCTTCGGATATCTTCTCGATTTCACGGGCGATTTCCATGTAAATCGTGTTTAAAGCTTTCTTATGTTTTCGGCCTTCAAAAACCTTATTAAATCCGCCCATCTGCGCAATAGCCATCTTTGCCCTTCCTGGGGATATAGGCGCATTCTGCATCGCGGCTGTGCCCGAGGGCCCGCCTTTTTCCTCTTCTTTCTTTTTTACTATAGACCTCCGCATTGCCCTAAGCGCTTTCATTTTTAATGCAAAAAGCTCTGTATCAATCGCGTAGGCTTTATAATCATTTCTGACAACGGCCATTCTGTTATCCACAAAAGACAACGCCTCGTCATAGATACCGTTTTTGGTGTAAAAATGTATAAAACCATCGATAAAGAATTCGACCTGCTCCTGAAGTTCGCGCATTGTTTCCCGATTCATCAAAACGCGCTTTGCGTCTTTTTTTAATCCCGAAAGAAGCGGCGCGCTGTAAAGCATTAAAAATGTCTCCCGCCCGTTAAGCTCCTCCAGCGTCCTGCGTGTTTTGGAATCCATCATTCTTGCGAGAAAATACAGCAGTCTGAAGCTCAAACCGTTTTCCTCGTGCAGCAAAACACCTTCCCGCATTTCTCTACCCTGTTTCGACAGCCATTCAAAAAATCCCAAAACGCCCTCATGATTACCCTCAAAGAAAAGCCTGGCATAATAAATCTTGAATGTCGTGTAGAGCGAAACATCACCTCCCCCGGTTAATTGCTCGTTCATATCAAGTATCCTGGCAAGATGCCTGCGGCCTTTGTCGCTAAAAGGATTACTGCCGGATGTATCGCGCGACCGTTCCCCGAAGCCGCTAAATTTCCACACCTGTTCAATCTCTTCCTCGATATCCTCGGGATGCATTTCCCCGTTACAAAACGCAGCCCTGCCGGATATCATGCCTTTCAGTTTCCCAAAAGTTTCGATCTCATCCTCGTAAGATGAAGTCTTTTGCGCAAGCCTTTCATTCAGAAAATAATCTATAACATTTCTTGTTAAGCCCGACGCTCTTGTGTATATTGCGGCCGCTTTTTTATATTCGCCGTTTTCCTCATTAAGCTTTGCCAAAGCAATATTGTTAGCTATGACTTTGCTGACCCACCCGATTGCTTCATCCATAAATTTACCTTTGTTGAAAGACGCTGGGAATGTTTCCCCTATAACGCCGACATCGCTTTTAAGAAACATTTCCGACCAATACGTGAAAAATGACCGTCTCGGCGAGGCGTGTATAAGCCTTTGCATGCTTCTACGGTCCATTATGGTCGCGATAAAATAGAGCAAAACAAAATCTCTTCTGCGCGCCCACGTCTGGTCTGGATCTTCACGTTTGTCATAAAAAGTGCGCGCCGCTTCCTCAAGGTCATATGTAATCCTAGACGGATTTTCGCCAAAAAACAACCTGGCGTAACAGATTTTGAAATACAAACCATTGAATCGTATTGTATCATCATTAATAGAGTCGAGTTGCCCGGCAAGGCGCATAATTTGCGAAAAAGCCGCCTGCGCCTCTTTGGTGAATGGATTGGAGTATTCGGTGAAAGGATGCTCACCTAAGCCGGTTTTTTTCCATTCAGTATTTATCTGCCGCGCAATGTGTTCGACTGTATTGGCGACCGCCATATTATCGCGCCCGCGTCTTATCATTCGCGAACGAATTTCACCCTTTTTTGCGGTTAAATCCTTTGTTACCAGATTAAGCCTTCTTATAACCTCGGTACAGTATCGTTTTTTACTGCTGCTTGCGCAAAAATCCTTTTCGATCAGGAAATATAACTTGAGATTATCCGCAAGACGCATCGCTTCGGCGTATTCTTTCTCGGAAAGCTCCGGATTATCACGCTCTTTGTGCCTATTGCCGGCGTGCGTATGGAAATTTATGAAATTAAGAATGGTGTTTCCGACCGATACCCTTATGTTTTTTCTTTCTTTTTTATGCTTAACCGGTTCGCCGGCGGATAAAGACACTATGAGAGTCTCCCCCCCGGCATCATAACCTATCTTTTTCCCGTAGTAATCAAAAAACGATTTGGCACGTTTTTGCATTTCGAGTAAACGCAATAAGAGCATGCTTTTTTTGTCCATTAATCTGGCTGTAAAATACAATATGGCAAAATCCTCCGTCAACCCCTTGCTGCCGAAAATACCGCCCTCACCCGCCTTAATTTCGCTTTCGACAAAATTGATTACATATCCATAATCGTTTTCGCCGTATAGCTTGGCGTAACAAATTTTATATTCGGCCTCTGCGGTGAGTTTAACATAAATTCCGCCCCCGAGTTCACGAAATGTGCCCAACTTCGTGATCTGTGCAAAACATTCCTGTGCCAAACCAGAAAAATAATTGACATATGCGCTATCCGCTCCAATGTTATCCCTGGACATCAGCCATACATTCCAGGCTTTGCCAATATCCTCCTCTATCGTTTGCTGCAATTCTTTGCTCTTAATGCCGGCTTCTTCCTGTAACTCTGCTTCCGTGTATATCATTAACGGAAAACCCGAGGCGATTGTTTCTCTGGCGCGGCCTATTACGACATGGTATCGTTGCGGCGTGCCTTTATCCTCTGGCCTTCTTACCTGGCAGGTTACCAAAAAATGAGTTCTTTGCAGGGGTTTCATTATCTGCCAAAATGGATATACGCAATCCATGCCGGCTAACGGTCCGCTGCGGTTTATTTCACTGGCTACCCTTGCTTTAAAAATTTCTATATCAGGCAGCTCCGTATTCGACCCGAATAACTGCCGTAAGGCTGACTGTATGGCAAAACGGACCATGCCCTTCTCCTCCGCTTCCGTTCCCAGTATATCATCGGAATTAAGCGCCACGGCCAACTTAAATGTGTCGGCCGCGTAATGCACGGAAATACCGTAGCTCATATTCGCTGTAGGCGTATTAAACAGAAAAGAAGTTAAGACAACGATCGTCGTTATGTTGGTAAATTTGGTTTTCATACGGGTTAATAATAGCATATATATAACTTTCTATTGTCATAACAGTGTAAAAATAATCCACCTTTTTTATTTTTAACTACTTATAGTGATAATGGAACGGGTTGTTGTGTGGTAATATTGTTTATATAGTGAGGGGTTAAGATAACTGTAATGGTATTTTGTAGTATTGTTGCGGCATGTTATACGTTCCGGGCTGGTTACTTTTTCTCTTCTATGGCGTTAATCAGCTTGCTGAAGGAATTCTGGAAGGCTTTTACGCCGGCGTCCTGTATTTCCTGGCATATTTTCTCAAGGTCTATGCCGAACGCGGTAAGCCGTGCCAAAGCGGCTCTTGCTTCACCGAGATTTTCTTCAACTTCAAAACACGCCTTCCCGTGGTCAAGAAAGGCGTTCATTGTATCCGGCGGCATAGTGTTGATCGTATCTGGCCCGATAAGCCCTTCTACATATTTCAGGTCGGGATATGCGGGGTTTTTTGTGCTTGTTGAGGCCCAAAGTACGCGCTGTAAGTTTGCGCCTTTTTGCTTAAGTTTGCCGAAATCCGTGCTTTTAAAAAGATCTTTAAATTTCTGATATATCATTTTTGAGTTAGCAACGGCTATCTTGCCCTTAAGGCCTTCTGCTTTTTTTTCCTCAAAAATCCTGTCCAGTTTGGTATCTATACGGCTTACAAAAACGCTTGCTACCGAAAAAATGTTTCTTACGTCCTTGCCATCTTTAATTCTGTCCCTTAACCCGTTTATATAAGCAGCTGCCGAGCTTTCGTAATGCGCCAAAGAAAATAATAGTGTTAAATTTACATTTACTCCATATCTTATGAGCTCCCGTACGGCTAGACACCCTTCGGTTGTACCGGGAACCTTAATCATTATGTTGGGCTTATTTATTTTCCCGAAAATTTCCAGAGCGGCCCTTACGGTTCTTTCCGCATCGTACGCCAACTCTGGCGGCACTTCTATACTTACGTAGCCGTCGAGGTGATTGCTAACGTCGTACCTATCTCTTAGAAGACCGGCTGCTTCTGATACGTCTTCTATCGTTAAAATATCGCAAATCTCGCTTGCGGTTCTACCCTCATCATAAAGTTTTTTTATCGCACTGTCGTATATGTCGGAACCGTTTACCGCTTTTTCAAAAATAGTCGGATTTGATGTAACGCCTAATATTCCCTTTTCGAAAAATTTTTTGAGCTCGCCGTTTTTTATGAGACGTCTGTCAATGTTATCATACCAGGGGCTCTGTCCCAGTCCGGCAAGCTCCATAAGTGTGTTCTTCTCTGTATCAGTTCTCACAGCATTTTATCCTTTTCATCTGAGAGATAAGCTTTTTCATATTCTTGCCGCCAAAAAGATACGTCCCGGCTATAAAAACATTAGCGCCCATAGATGCTGCAAGGCGCGCGTTCTCATAATTTATTCCGCCGTCTACGCCTATATCGCCCTTATAGCCGTAATCATTCCTTATTTTTCCTATTTTAGGGAACGCTTCTCTCATGCATTTCTGCCCGCCGAAACCCGGCTCAACCGACATAACAAGCACTTCATCAAGCATGGGAAGTATATTCTTTACGGAACCCGTTTTGGTGCCTGGTTTTATGGATACTCCGGCCCTGACTTTGAGCGATTTTATATTACGTATGAGTGCTTTAGGGTTTTTCACCGCTTCTATATGAAAAATTATCATATCGCTTCCGGCTTCGGCAAACTCTTTTATGTATTTTCCGGGGTCGTCTATCATAAGGTGGGAAATGAGAGGCAGCCTCGTAACCCTACGCATCGCTTTTACTATGAAGGGGCCTAACGTTATATTAGGTACAAAATGGCCATCCATAACATCGACATGCAGCATGTCGGCGCCCGCTTTTTCCGCTCTTTTAATCTCGGAGGCGAGTGAACTGAAATCGGCTGAAAGGAGGCTAGGGGCGATTTTTATCTTAAATTTTTCTGCCATGCGCTTAATTTAACATACCGTTATCGTTTAGTCAACTCTTAACGCACAGGCCTTGTCATCAGACCTCTCAGTGGAGCCCCTGCCTGCCACCTTAGGTGGCAGGCCCGAGAATTCGATAAGCCGGGGGGATTAAACATTGTTTTTTGCCACTTCCTTATAAACCGCAAGGGTTTTTTGTGCCATTTGCTCCAGATTGAAGTATTCTTCTACTCTTTTCCGTAAATTTTTTGCGTATTGTCCACATAAGCGCGGGTTGCCAAGCATTTTTATAATGGTATCCGCCATTCCCGCCTCATCGCCGGGAGGGAAAAGCAGTCCTGTCACGTTATCCTCGATGATTTCTTTTATCCCGCCGGTATTGGAGGCGCAACAGGCGGTACCCGCGGCTCCCGCCTCTATAAGAACCCTGCCGAATCCCTCCGGTATAACGGTAGAAAGTACCAGGCAATCGGCTTTTTTCAATAAATCATACACATCATCCCTGTGGCCCAAAAATTTAATGCTTCCTTCTATGCCCAATTTTTCCGCCAGATTTTTTAATTTGTGTAAATAGCTTTTATTATTTCTTTCGGGGTTGCCCGCGATCCAGGCTTCCGTATTCTTTACCTTATCGGTGACTCTTTTCATAGCCTTTATGAATTCGTATTGGCCCTTGACCGGCGTCAGCCTGCCTATATTTATCACCACGTATGCATTTTTTGCGCTATTTTCGTATTTATCGGCACAGTAGCTGTATTTTGTTAAATCCAATCCTCTGTATACAAGACGGATCTTACGGGCCGGAACCCTGAATCCTTCCGTCATTCTTTTTTCTATCGCCTTTGATATAACCATAACACGGTCACCCCGACCCATAATATAGCTGAAAATATTTTTTGAATAAAAGCCATGGCAACTGGTAACAAAAGGAATATTCGTACATTTACATGCAAAAAAACCTACCCAAGCGGGCACACGGCTTGAGGCGTGTACAACATCTATACGGTTTATTTTTATTAGTGATATTATTCTGGGTATGAGAAAAAGTGTAAACAGGGATTTTCTGTTAATGGGTAGTTTTATGTGAGAAATGCCGTTATTTTCAAGGTCCCGTACAAGTTTTCCGCCGCTTGAAACAACGATAACGGTTTCCCCTGATTTTTTAAGCGACAGCGCCAGATCGACGGTACCGGTCTCTACGCCGCCGGCTTCTAATGCGGGAACGAGGTGTAGGATATTCATGGGGTATCGATAATGTTAGGGTTTAGCAGTGCACCAGCCACCAGCGCATCAGTATTCAGGTGCATCGGCCTTCCGGCGTTCCGAGCACTGGTACACTGGGTACTGGGGGCACCGTTTAACTTCGTCAGATGACGGTTCCGGGCGCGATAGTGGCGTTTTTGTGCACTATAACTATTCCGTCTTTTATAGAAAATTTTTCTTCTTCGGAATTCTGTACATTCTTTTCGTTTATAATTTTAACATTGTCGCCTATCTTGACATTTTTATCCAGAATAGCCTTTTTTATAACGCAGTTTCTGCCGATACCGGTAAAGGGCAGGCCTCTTTTTTTGGCGGATATCACCTCATCCAGAGACTCGTAAAAGTCACACCCGAGCAGTATGGAATCCTCCACAAAAGACCCTTCTTCTATCCTGCTCCTAAGGCCTATGACGGAATGATGTATGGTGGCTGCTTCAATAATGCATCCTTCGGAAATGACTGACTGTGATATTGTGCTGTTTTTTACTTTTGAGGGCGGTAGCTGCCGCGGCCGCGTGAATACCTGCCAGTTTTCATCAAAAAAATCTATGGGCGGGATCGGTTCGGTAAGGGCGAGATTCTCATCGTAGAAACTTTTTATAGAACCTATGTCACGCCAGTAACCTTTGTATATAAACGCCTCCGTATCCTTGTGCGCGAAAGAATCCGGTATAATCTCTTTTCCGAAGTCAACCTTCGAGCTTCCCGTCAAAAGCTCTATAAGGGTTTCCTTATTGAATATGTATATACCCATCGACGTCAAAAAACCTTTTTTTCCGTCTACGGTAACAGCCAGACTCGTTACACGCTCTATATTTTTGGGCTTCTCGATGAAATCCGTTATTTTATGATTTTTACCCAATTTTATTACGCCGAGATCCCTTACGTCCTTCTTCCTGTGGGTAAAATTGCAGGCAAGCGTCATATCGGCTTTCTTCTCTTTGTGAAAATTCACTATTTCGGTAAAATTCATTTTATACAACTGGTCTCCGGAAAGCACGATTATATACTTGTACGCCGGATCGTTAAAATGCTTTAAGCACCTCCTTACCGCGTCGGCTGTGCCCTGGAACCATTCCGTATTTTCCATGGTCTGTTCCGCGGCCATGATCTCCACAAACCCGCCCGAGAAGGTATCAAGCTTATAAGTTCTTGTTATGTGCTTATTAAGCGATTCGGAATTAAATTGCGTGAGAACATATATCTTGTTAAGGCCGGAATTAATGCAGTTTGAGATTGGTATGTCGATAAGGCGGTATTTTCCCGCTACGGGAACGGCGGGTTTACACCTTTCTTTGGTAAGCGGATAAAGCCGGGTTCCCCTGCCTCCGCCCATTATCACGCATAATACATCCTTCATAAAGGCCTCATCTATTATAATATATACAACAAATTTCTATAAAGCAAGGTGGCGTGTAGGAAAAACTGCGGATTCCGCTTCTAAAGTCCTTCCCTTTTTTCGTGCCGCAGCCTTTCGTCAAAAAAGTCCAAGTCGCTTATAGGAAGAATCACCGAAGATCCTATGTTGACAAGGTGTGCCGTAACGCGCTTGAAATATCGCGCTAAAAGCGCAAGACACACCGCCTCGTTCGTGGATAAATTACCCTTGGCCAGTTTTTTGACTATATTATCGCAGTTTTTGACAATGCTTCTTTCCAGATACAGGATTTCTTTGGCAACCTTTTCGTTGGACTCGATAAACGCTTTTCTGGTCTTATCAAAAACCTCCAGTATCTGCTTATCGATATGGTTAAAGAGTTCCTCGAATACTTTTTTGTCGAGCGGCTTTTCAAGAAGGTTTATAATCTCGAATATGTTTTTGCAATAATCACCGACTCTCTCGGCGTCTTTTACAACGCTCATAAGCACAAGCGATACAGGCACGTCGATCGATGGCTGGATGGACAGGTGCTCGACTATTCTTTTCCGTATTTCCTTTTCGAGGCTGTTCACTTTTTTGTCTATCTCATACGTTTTTTTCTCAAGGATAGACCCGTCTTTGCCTTCAATGAGTCCGTTGCATACAGACTCAAACATATATCTCGTATCATCCAGCATTTTTTTGAAATCGTCCAAGACCTCGGTCAGAAAGTCCTTCCCCTTCCAGAAAGATATAAGATTTTTGAACATGTTATCCTCCTCCAATGAGACCCACGCTTACGAAAATCAAAGATTTTAGTAAGTCTGTCTTCTATGAATTTCTTCCCTGCCTGCCATGACCGCCAAAGGCAGCTTAAGGCAGGCGCGAGAAGTCGAATTGGACCCCGCCATTTTGGCAATCGTAATAAAAGTCCGTCTTTTATCGCTTTCCAAAAGAGCGGGGTAAATTCGGCTTGACCTCATTTAAATAATCTCGATATCAGAATCAGGCTTATCGGCAATACATAAAATACGCCTAAAACATATAAAAAAGCAAGCGCTCTTTTTTCAGAGCATTTTTCACCGACGAAACGCGCGGCCATAATTGGTATATTTCTTAATCTTTTGAAAGGATAAATAATAAGAATCCCCGTAATGTTAAAAAGGAGATGCACAAACGCGACCGTTATGCAAGTCATATTGCCCATTAAGGAGGCGAGTATCGCGGTAACGGTGGTGCCTATGTTGGCCCCAAGAACGATAGGAAAAGAATGTTCTATCTCCAGGATGCCGGAGGCGACAAGCGGAACAAGTATAGACGTCGTGATTGAGCTTGATTGCACTATTGCCGT
>JAFGLX010000003.1 GCA_016927795.1 Candidatus Omnitrophota bacterium | reverse complement strand
GACGCCATAAGGTACTTATTTTTCACATTATCGTAAACCGCCGATCTCATTTTTTTAATGGATTTTTCTACGTATAGTTTTATTTCGTCGGCGTTACTCGCAATCGCGTTATCGAAAGTGCGGGTAACTATTTTTTTTACGTCGGACTCCGGCATATTGGGGTATGTTTCCTTTGCGCGCTTTTCGATATCATCTTTTATTTTACGGTAGGTTATGTTTGTTGCTTTTGCGCGCAGGGAGGTAAGGTTCTGGCTTGCGTATGTGTACGGCAGGAACCTTAAAACTATTCCGATAGCGAGCGCGGCAATGCCCGCGGTTATGTAACCGGGAACACTATTTTTCATAAAAAGAATCCATGCATTTGTTAACGAACGGGAAGAAACTTATCGATTCATCCATTACGGTAAAGTCCGGTTTCAATCCCGCCGAATCGAAAGTCTTTCCGCTATAAAGATAAGTAAGGGAAGTTGTCAGAAGAAGCATTGAATTATCATCAAATCTAAACATACTTTTAAGAAATGTTTTTCCGGCGCTTCGTTCGCCGATAAGGCAGGCTTTTCTGTAGGAGCGCATAGTCCCGGAGAAGAGTTCGGAAGCGCTGCCGGACCCGTGATTTATTATAATTGCTATTTCGCCTTTGTAGTTTATCGGCGAATAGGGTGTTTTAAGCGTTATCTCGGGCCTGTTCTTTCTTCGGAATGAAAAAAGCGGCTCGTTGGGCGGTAGAAAAATACCGGCTATTTGGCGTGCGGCAAGCGGCGGGCCGCCGGCATTATCGCGAAGATCTATCACAAGTCGCTTCATGCCTTTTCTCGTGAAAAAATCCACTAGTCTTTCAAGGTCCTCTCCGGTTTTTTTGTTGAACTGATTTATCTTTACGTAAAACATACCCGGTATTCCCGTAGGCACGCTTGAGAGGGTTTCTTTGAAGAATTCGATAACCGTTATCTTGAAAAGAGACACCTTTTTGCGTTTGTAAGAGTATACGCCAAGCTCGACCGTAGCGCCCAAGGGAGGGAAAAGGTTATTCTTTAACTCATCCTCGCTCATCTCTTGGACAGATTTACCGCTTATCGTTTTGATTATGTCGCTGGCCCGTATGCCTTTAGCGTAGGCGTCAGAACGCAATTCCACGCGTTCTATGACATAGCCCGTGTCCGCCATACGCCCGGTAATACCGAGTCCCAATTCATATCCCAGCACCGTGCTTTTAAATTCTTCCGCTTCGAAGGGCGGGTAAAAATTGGAAAATGTGTCGTTAGGATCTTTCAGTTTTTTCACGAGCAGTCCAGCGCCGAGATATTTGATTTCCGGCAGTACATTTTGCTTATCTTTTAGCCTTGCCAGTATGTTATCGCGGTAATATTCGACAAATTCCTCGTAAGTTTTTTTTGACACAGGCAGATAATACTCGGTGTCCATCTTTTCATAAATATTTTCCAAAAAATCGGTATATGGCTTTAGGTATGGGGCGTCTTTTTTTACCGTTTCGCCGGATGGGGGATAAAGAAGTTTGTTTAAATCGATCTCGAATTTCTTGGGTTTTGTTTTGCAGAAGAGACAAGGGTCTATAAATAAAAATGCGGCTATAGCCGCCGGTATTAAAATCGGAAAAAGAAAAGTCCGGTGTTTCAATTGTTTTACAGCAAGCGTAATTGCTTCAGCTTTTGTAACAGGGCCCTTTTATATAACTGAATCCTGCCGTCTGACATGCCCTTGACGGAGAGATCCGCAATCTTAAGAGCAAACGGAATGGGTATATCAAGATTATTAGGATCTGCGTAGAAGCTATCTATTAACATGGAATATTTGCCCAGGGAATCACTTGGGGTGAGAAGCGGATTATCGTTTATTATGCCGACCTCAATAATAGTTTTCAGAATAGCGGTTTTTGTGTAAATTTTATCACTCGGCGATATCTGCATGCCTTCGATCTTTTTCCATTGATGACCGTCAAGAAAACCCGTGCCTTCGTTGTCTATTAGCGGTTCCTTTGTTATGATCTCATGGGCATTACCGGTATGTTTGGCTATTACAGTTACGGCAAAACCCGCTACCAGAAGGATCGCTGCAACGTAAATGAGCAACCTTATAAACCGTTTTCTATTCTGAGAATAAATATGTATTAAATTTTTCATAAGGCGTTTATTTTTTTGAGCACAGCGAGGCGGTATAGCTGTATCTGTTTTTTGAGTACGTTAGCCTTGTCCATGCTTGCTATTTTCAACGCAAAATAAACAGGAATTTTTTTGTTATCGGCCTTGCTGTAAAAGTCATTTACAGAGTCAACGTATTCAGGCGTGAATTTTTGATCTTTAGCCAGTATGGGGGAGTTGCTGAAAAAACTGGCATCCTCGGCAGCCCTCAATATTAATGTTTTTATGGTGGTTTTTATCTCGCTGGAGTAAGGCAGCGTATCAATGCTATTCCAATCACTTCCGTCATAAAATCTGTATTGTCCGCTTGCCGCAGATACAAGAAGCGCGCCTAAAAGCAGTATGCATAAGGATATTTTTTTCATCTTTTTTTATGATACACCCAAACGTAATCATTGTCAAGGTCGTTTTGGGCGAGGCGTTCTTTAACGAGTTATGGAAATTCTTGCTCTCGGAATTATGATATGTTATTATATAACGGTATGTTATGGTGATACGTATATTATGTTATGATAAACTCTAAGACAAGCATATTTTTTCTGATTCTTATACTTGTGCTAGCGGCCCTTATAAGGCTTAATGGTTTCTGGCTTTCTCATTGGTCTGTCGATGAGGAGAACTATTTGGGACTTGCGATGAAACTCGACTATTTCGGGTTTAGCGGCTATAACCTTAGGGGCATAAACGTGCAAAAGGGCGTTTTTCTCCTAGACGGCAAGGATTTTCTTATGGGAAAACTTGTGCCTGCCCCGGGCGGAGACAAGGGTATTCTTTTGAAATTGCGGGAATTCGCCGGCATAACCCAATACGATATCCCTCTTTATTATCTTGCGCCAGCATTTCCTTATACCATTATGCTTTCACACCGCATATTCAGCAGCGGGGTTTTCGGATACGGAGCCGCTTCAACCAGTCTTGACTACCTTATATGGAAAATTAGGCCTCCACAGGTTTTTAAAGCGCAATTTTATGCCGTAATTGTGCCGTTTTTTTTCAGCCTCGTTCTTATAGCGGTTACTTTTTTTCTGGGTAAAGAGCTTTTTTCGGAAAGAAACGGCGTTTATTCCTCGTTTATAATAGCCACAAGTGCCGTTGACATACTGTGCGCACAGAGAATATGGCCCGCGGACATGGCGGCGGCCCTTTTGACATCGGCAGTACTTATATTTAT
>JAFGLX010000051.1 GCA_016927795.1 Candidatus Omnitrophota bacterium | reverse complement strand
TAACAGCCACCACCGCGTCCGAGAATCCTATAACACCGAGTTTCTTGTCGGATGAATTATACACTATGGAATTTCTGGTATTTATGAGCTCTATCTTCCCAAAACATATATTGCCGCGCGAGTCTTTGCCGAATATTCTTTCGAGGCTGTTCCAACTGCCTAAATCGCGCCATGCGAATTCGCTTTTTACGCAAAAAAGGTTTTTCGCCTTTTCCATAATCTGGTAATCTATCGATATGTTCTTCATGCCGCTATAGGCGGTTTTCTTATCGGCCCTTTTGTCTTTTATAAGTAATAGCTGTCTGTACAGAAGCGGCGCGTCGTTTCTCATGGCGTTAAGTATATCTTTAACCTTAAAAACGAATATCCCGGCATTCCAAAGAAAATTTTTATTGGCTACCATTCTAATCGCTTTATTCCTTTTCGGTTTTTCAATAAATTTATCCGCCTGATATACGCCGTTTGCGCCGGGTGTTTTTATCTTGATGTATCCGTACGCGCTTGAGGGCTCGGTAGGAACAATGCCTACGCAAAGCAACACCCCTTCTGTGCTGCGCGCAAAACTCACCGCTTTTTTTATCGTTTTTCTGAATTCACCTGCTTTTGTTATCAAGGCGTCGGTAGGCAGAACCACCATTATATCTTCGGGGTTAAGTTCTATGGCCGCAAGGCCCACTGCGCTTGCCGTGCTTCGCCCGAAAGGCTCCACCAGAATATTCCGTGGCGGTATTCCCGCGGAGAGCCTCCTTGCAAGCTTCTCCTGAGTTTTGTCTACCACTACAAATATATTGCTTTTATCCGCAATACCGCCCAATCTTTTTATGCTGTCGGTTAAAAGCGGCCTTTTATTGCCTATGCTGACAAAAGACTTTGAATGGTTCTCTACGGACAGAGGCCAGAGTCTCGTTCCTTTACCTCCGGCCAAAAGACATATGCAAACTTTTCCTCTCTGTGCGCTTTTGTGTCCGGTCTTAATCCTTGTTTTCCTTTTCTTCATCTTTTGTGAACGGCCCTTTCAAAACTTTTTGTAAACCTGTTTACATTTTTATAGAAATCCTTTTTGCCCTTATTTCTTTCGATAATGTTGATTATGGCGCTTCCCACTATAACCCCGTCCGCTATTCTCGAGAGCCTTTGGGCCTGCGACGGGCGCGAGATGCCGAATCCGACGCACACCGGTTTTTTAGTTATTTTTTTTAATTTTCGTATACTGCTTACCGTGTCGGGGGCAAGGTTTCTTCTTTCTCCCGTAACCCCTGTCAGTGACACATAATAAATAAAGCCGCTTGATTTTTTTGCGATAATCTTAAGTCGCTTGGCGCTGCTTGTCGGGGCGGCCAGAAATATAATCGAGAAATCCTGTTTTGCCGATAAGTCGGCTAAGGCCTTTCCCTCTTCGGGAGGCAAATCAGGAATTATAACGCCGTCCACGCCGGCTGTTTTGCAGTCATGCACGAATTTTTCCGGTCCGTATGACAGAACGGGGTTATAATATGTCATGAATACAAGCGGGAGCTTCACGCTTTTTCTCACCGAATGCACCGCCTCAAATATAGATTTTATGCTGGTGCCTCCGGAAAGAGCGCGCTGGGACGCCCTCTGTATGGTAGGTCCGTCAGCCATGGGATCCGAAAAGGGCACGCCAAGCTCTATAAGGTCCACGCCGTTTTTCTCAAGTTCCTTAATAAGTTTTTTTGTAGTTTCCAGATTGGGGTCCCCCGCCGTGATGTAAACTATAAAGGCTTTCTTTCGTTCCTCTTTTAATCTTTTGAATAACGCGTTTATTCTATTCATTTCTTTTGTCTCTCTACTTTCTTCTCTCTACTTAAACCTTATATGCTCTTTAACGATATCAATATCCTTGTCGCCGCGTCCTGAAAGATTGACGATTATTATTTTATTCATAGCAAGGCGCGGGGCGATTTTTGAGGCGTAATATACGGCATGTGAAGGCTCAAGCGCGGGGATAATGCCTTCGCACTCCGAAAGAAGCTTGAAACCAAAAAGTGCATCCCTGTCGCTCACGCCGACATAGCTTGCCCTTCCCGTTTCCTTATAATATGAGTGTTCGGGGCCGACGCCTGGATAATCAAGACCTGCCGAAATCGAATGCACCATACTTACCTGGCCGTCTTTATCCTGCAGTAAATAGCTTTTTGAGCCGTGAAGTACGCCTGTTTTACCTTTAATAAGAGTAGCCGCGTGTTTTTTGGAAGACAAGCCTCCTCCAGCAGCTTCAACTCCTATAAACCTCACTTTTTTGTCCTTCGCGAAAGGATGAAAAAGTCCGATTGAGTTACTTCCTCCTCCTACGCACGCGATAAGAAAATCAGGCAGGCGTTTTTCAACTCTCAGAATTTCCTCTCGCGCCTCTTTCCCTATTACGGACTGGAACTCCCTTACCATAAATGGATACGGGTGCGGGCCTACCACGGAACCAAGAATATAATGAGTGTCCCTTACATTGGTTACCCAGTCGCGTATGGCCTCATTTGTGGCATCTTTGAGCGTTTTTGAGCCGCTGTCAACCGGTATAACCCGCGCTCCCATAAGTTTCATCCTGTATACGTTGAGCGACTGTCTTTTTATGTCTTCCGTGCCCATGTATACATCGCATTTAAAACCGAACATGGCTCCTACTGTGGCGGTCGCTACACCGTGCTGGCCCGCGCCTGTCTCCGCTATAATGCGGCTTTTACCCATTCGCTTTGCAAGAAGCGCCTGTCCGAGGGTGTTGTTTATTTTATGAGCTCCCGTATGCGCGAGGTCCTCTCTTTTCAGATATATCTTTGCGCCTTTAAGTTTTTCAGTAAGGCGTTTTGCAAAATATAAAGGAGTCGGCCTTCCGGCGTAATATTTCAGATAATAATTGAGATCACTTAGAAATTTCCCGTCTTTCAGCGCTTTCGTTAACTCGTGTTCCAGTGCTTCCAATGCGCACATAAGCGTCTCGGGCACGAATTTGCCTCCGAAGGCGCCGAAATAACCTCTTTTATCGGGTGTTTTGCGATCTTTTGGCATTGTCTATAAACTCCTTTAAAAGCCGGTAATCTTTTTTGCCGGCCGATTTCTCGACCCCACTTGATACGTCTACGCCGTAGGGTGTAACTTTTTTTATTGCTTCCGCCACATTTTCCGGTTTCAATCCTCCTGCCAGGAAGAACGGCTTTTTAAAAGGGAAGCCTTTTAAAACATCCCAGTCGAAATTTATCCCCGTACCGCCGGGTATGCCCTTTACATACGTGTCGAAAAGATAATAATCAACTGTGTCGTATTTATCCGCTTTCTCCACGCTTTGAGCATCTTTTACTTTAAACGATTTTATGACTTTGAAATTATTCTTAAATCCGGCGCAATAAGCGGGGTCTTCCTCGCCATGCAACTGCAGCGCGTCCAGATGGCACCTTTTTGCTATGGATTCCACCTCTTCGTGATTCTGGTTCAAAAAAAGCCCGGTTTTTAACAAATCTTTGGGCAAATCCTCTATTATTATACGCGCTTTTTCGGTATCTATTTTCCGTGGGCTATTCTCGAAAAATATGAATCCTATGAAGTCAGCCCCTAGTTCGTGGGCCTTAAGCGCGTCTCGAAGATTTGTTATGCCGCAGATTTTAACCTTCACCACGATACCTTCACCATGATAATTGCTAATTCTTAAATCCGAATGGCTAATGCCAAATTAATCCAAATCCCGAATGACTAATATTTGAAATTAGTCATTTGCCTAGTATTTCATAATCTCTCTCATCTTGGCCGCTATGTCGTCGGATTCCATAAAGGCTTCACCTATGAGAACCGCATTTATCCCGAGACTCTTTAGAAACATAACGTCCTCGTACGTCTTTATCCCGCTTTCCGAAAGCCTTATCTTGCTTTCCGGAATAAGCCTTATAAGCCTTTGCGTCGTCGATAAATCTATTTTGAAAGTCGTAAGGTCCCTGTTATTTATGCCTATAATCGAGGCGCCCGACTTAAGGACCTTGGCTATATCTTCCTCACTATGCGTTTCTACAAGAACGTCCATGCCTAAGTCCTTGGCGATCTTGTAAAAATTCACCAGTTCATCTTCGGTCAGTATCTGCGCTATAAGCAATATGGCGTCCGCGCCCCAATAAAGGGATTCATATATTTGGTATTCATCTATAATAAAATCCTTGCGTAAAATCGGAAGCGTAACCCTGTCTTTTAGCTCCTTTATAATTTTTATGTTGCCTTCAAAGAATCTTTCGTCGGTTATTACGGAAATCGCGCTTGCGCCGTTTGCCTGATATGTAAGGGCTATTTTCAGAGGATTAAAATCACCTCTTATTATGCCTTTCTGAGGGGAGGCTTTTTTTAATTCCGCAACTAAATTAATGTGATGAGCTCTGCCTATGTTACGTTTAAAAGAACTCTTTACGTAATTCTTGCTTGCCAGCTCTTTCAGCTCGGCAAGGGGCATCTTAGCACGCAATGCGTCTATTTCTTTTCGTTTTTCATTTATTATTTTCGAAAGTATCATTTTGTTTTCGCGGCACGTTTAGCCGTTAGTCATTTTTTTTAACTTTTCCAATTTCTCCAGGGCGCATCCCGTATCTATGGACTTTTGCGCCTTTTTGATGCCTTCTGAAAGCGTCTCTGTTATCCTTGTAACATATATGGCGGCTCCTGCATTCGCCACTACAACGTCCCGTTTCGGCCCTTTTTTCCCTTTTAAAATATCCATCGCTATCTCGAGGTTAAGGCCTATCTCACCGCCTTTCAAATCTTCTTTTTTAGCGCGTGATAAACCCAGATTTTCGGGTTTTATTATATGTGTGTTTACTTTGCCGTCCTTAAGCTCGGCTACGGCCGTTATGTCTGTGGTTGTTATCTCGTCCAAACCGTCTTTTCCGCGCACCACAAGCGCCTTTTCGGAACCCAGGTTCCTTAGAACATTCGCTATCGGAACTATGAGACTTTCATCGTACGTACCCAAAAGCTGAAATTTAGCTCCGGCGGGGTTTGTCAGGGGGCCCAGAATATTAAATATCGAACGGCTTTTCATCATTTTCCTTGCAGGCATAGCGTATTTCATGGCCAGGTGTAAAGACGGCGCAAATAGAAATCCTATCCCTATCTCGTTTATACATTTTTCAACCGTTTCCTTTTCGGCGTTAACATTGACACCTAAACCTTCCAGAAGATCCGCGCTTCCGCAGCTACTCGATATCGCCCTGTTTCCGTGCTTGGCCACGCTGCACCCTGCCCCGGAAGCAACC
>JAFGLX010000050.1 GCA_016927795.1 Candidatus Omnitrophota bacterium | reverse complement strand
GAACAGCCCCAACTGAAACAAAACCTTATCATATTTATTCCCGTTTTTGAAGGCCGACAAAAAAATCCTGCTGTGCCGAATGGCATCCTTCGTGAGGGTAAGCTCTTTTTCCGTTAAAATAGCGTTATACAGAGCCTCCTCGCGCTTCCGCTTATCTTTACCGGTGTGAAAATATTTGATGAACGATCTTATGGCCGGCCTCTCCTTACCGTCAGCCTTCAGCGCGTAAGCCATGTTGTATATCGCGTAGTCGTAAAAAGGGGACGCGGTAAATTTTTCGGAGATTTCTTTATACAGGATGTATGACGCGCCGTAATTGCCAAGCCCGTAAAAAGCTTCGGCCCTAAGAAAAAGGGGCTCGGCGCTTTCCGATTGCGTTTTTCCGATGTGGACTTCGAGCAAATCCTTTGCCGCCCCGAAGCGCTTTGCCTTAATGAGAATTTCCGCTTTTTTAAGAAACGCCCTTTGGCGGTTTTCTTCGGACAGAGAATCAGATGCCAAAAGTTTATCCAGAATTGACAGCGCCTCATCGTACCTCTCTAATTCGGCATAAGCGCAGGCTACGATATAATACGCGTTAAGAAAGGCTTTGCCGTTGGTTATAAGCCCCTCGTTTTTTTCGTACTCCGAGACAACATCCTTATACGCAGAATCGTAAAAACTAGACAAAAGAAGGTTGGCCAGCGAATCCTGCAATATTCCGCCAGCCGGGCGCTTTTTCACTATTCCTCTAAACAGCTCTCCTGCGGTGGTATAATTCCCCGCGTAAAAATAGGCCTCCGCCTGTTTGTAAACAGCTACATTAACCACTTCTTCGGAGCACGCGCATTCTTGCGCCTTAACATAATATGGAACCGCTTTTTCGTAATCGGACTCGGCGGATAACATGTCGCCTATTTCAAGAAGGGCAAGGCTCGTAAGTTCACTATCTTTCGAAGGGTTCGCGCCTACTGCTTCCTTGAAAACTTGCACCGCCTTATCTTTTTCTCCCTTCGCCCCGTGAACCTTGCCTGTGTAAAAATAAAGTGTCTGGAGCTCGGCTGCGTTAAGGTTGTCTTTTTTTATGGAGGAGAAATGATCCAAGGCCTCGTCGTATTTATTGGCTAAAAAAAGTATCTGGCCCGTGCGAAGAGCCGAGGCGACATAATCCTTTCCTGCGGGGAAATGTTCTGAATACTTTCTGTACCAATCTATGGCTTCGCTGTAAAGCTTCGAGTAAAAAAGGCTTTCCGCCAGCCCGAAATACGCCTCAGCGACGTATTCGCTTTCCGGGAACGACTCTATAAATCTTCTGTATTCTTCCGCCGCCATCCTATAAAAACCTTTGTCCAGCAGCCCATCCGCGAAGTCAAGTTGTTCGGTAGGCGTAATACTTTCGGCATATACGGAAAGGCTGCCCCGGAGAAACATGGGTATTATCAAAACCCAACCGTAAAACATGGCTTTAGCGTAATTCCTGCGCATTATTTACCGGGTTCCTCTTTGTCGGTTTTTGTTGTGGAAAAAGATATGTTCCAGATATCGGCGCTTGCGCACGCATCCAGAACGCCTATGACGAATTTGTGATATGTGTTCTCGTCCGCCCGTATTATAACCGGCTGGTTCGGGAAGAGCGCGGATATCTTTTTTAACATGTCCTTTAAATCGGACTGACTGAGTTTCTTCTGGTTCACGATTACAGTTCCGTCCTCTGCGATATTTATAATAATTTCTCCGGGACTCCTAAGGGTCTGTTTCGCCTCCTCCGCTTTCGGCACGCTTATGCTAAGTTCCGACTCCATCTGATTAAAAATCGAAAGCGTCATGAAAAATATAAGTGTCAAAAAAACTATATCGATAAGCGGGGCCATCTGAATGGTCGGCCTTTGGTCCCGATAACCGGCTGCGGGGAATTTGGACATTTTTTCCTCCTCTTTTCCAGCATTACATTTTTTCTACAATCTTTATTATGTCTGCGCTGTAATTCTCTACAACGCTGGCTATATTCTGTACTTTTGCCCTAAAGTATGTATAAAAGATCATGGCGGGTATCGCAATTATAAGACCGCCTGCGGTAGTAACCATAGCCTTGGAAACACCGCCGGCAAGAAGTATGGGTTTTACAACAGCGGTCTGGAACGCTATAACGTTGAACGCCTGAATCATGCCCAATACAGTCCCCAAGAGTCCTATAAGCGGCGCTATGGTGGCTATATCCGCCAGATAAGTTATATTTTGCCACAGGAAGCCTATCTCTTTTGCCACGCGGTTCTCCATGGCCTCTCTGGCGAATACCGGGCCTTTATTTTTCCTGTCCAACCCCGACATCACCACTCTTGTGATTATATTATGCTCGGCGCTGCACAGGCTTCTTGCGGCTTTTTCCTTACCGCTCTCCAGCTTATTGATGATGTCTTCGGCCAAATTGCTAGGCGATAATTTGCTTATCTTCAGGGTCATGAAGTTATATGCTATGATAGTCATAAGCCCGAGTGACAGGAATGCCAGTATCAACATTATAAATCCGCCGGTCTTTATCATCTGCCATAATGTCATGCCTTCTTTGGATTTTTCAACGGTTTCGATATAGGGTTTTAGCTCGCTTGCGGCATTTACGCTGTTAATGCCGGCGAGAAAAACAGCCGCCACGCTGACTAATGCAAACATAAGCACTATAATACGTTTTTTGGTTTTTCTCATTTTTTAACTCCTTTCCGTGTAAATCTGAATTGCGGGCTTACCAGATATATAAATCCTCCCAAAAAACTTGCAGCGGTAAGGACACCCAGAAGCAAAAGGCTAAGACTGAAAGCATTGTCCTTACCGATAAAAGGCGCGAAAAGAAC
Source organism: Candidatus Omnitrophota bacterium (assembly GCA_016927795.1). Classification (GTDB taxonomy): domain Bacteria; phylum Omnitrophota; class Gorgyraeia; order JABMRN01; family RBG-13-46-9; genus JAFGLX01. The sequence continues at coordinate 10,196 of JAFGLX010000050.1, read as the reverse complement.
CACCATACTCATCTCCCTAAAACCCAGCCCGCCCATAGACGGCAGGACGCTTACGGCGTTTACTATAGGCATAACCAAAAATACGGTCCTCAAGCTAATGTCCAGATCAAGCGCCAGGGACAGGACGAATATGGATATAAAAAACGAGCTTTGGGCAACAAGCGAAAGTCCCGCCGCCTTCCATAGAAGGTGCGCCTTGTTTCTGTAGCCATGCACCATGCCGTAAAGCTCGGTAAGCTTGGTGCCAAGATTCCTGAAACTAAATACGGCAAAGAGACGCGTCACTAAGGATGTGGCTTTTTTGCTTATAACCACAGCTATCGCGCATATAATAAGAATTAGCGTGATAGCGAGTTTAACCCTGATACCCGAGTCCACGCTGCCGCCATTAAACAAAAGGGCCAATACACCAAGTAATACCAGAGAAAAAAGCCCTATGAACCTGTCCATAAAAACACATACAAAGCTCTCGCCTTTAAGGGGCGTATTTTTAGACACGTAGTAGGCTTTCACGATATCACCGCCTACCGCGGTAGGCATAAAGTTATTGAAAAAATATCCTATAAAAGTAAGCTGGGTTATGTTCTTCAGGGAAATAAATATCTTTTCATCACGCAGTATAATGTTGAGCCTTAATGAATTCAGCACCGATAAAATAAAGGTGAATATTATAAATGAGGCCAAGAAGAGGGTTTTATTCGCATTTTTAAGTTCAGAGAAAATCCGGCCCAGGCTGTCGCGCATGAACCAGACAAGTAAAGCCAGCAAAAACAGGCTGATAATAATTTTTAATATGGGGGAGAGGTTAAAATTTGTCCTCATCTCTTTGCTACGAAAAAACATAATAGCGTGAAATGCTGGTTGCCTACGGTAAGATTCCTTATTGCCTATTATTATACCCCATTGCTGAATAAAATCAACCACTCGATTTTGCCGGCAGGCGACAGGATTTTGCTTTTGTGCTTAGGAAGGCGCTACGGCGTATTTTTTAGATAAGTAAACCCTGTTCAATCCCCACCTTTTAGGGCGAGGCTTTTCTTTCAGTCCCTCAAGCTTTTCCTCCATCCCCGGGCTGAAACGCCGGGGCTTTTGGGATTGAACGGGATAAATGCTGGGCGCGCCTACAAACCTCTTTTCTAGCTTCGGGGTATACGTAATATCAGGCTGACTTTGGTTCCGGCGTTTTCCTTGCTCTCGACATAAATTAACCCCCTGTGAAGCTCGACTATGTTTTTTACAATTGATAGCCCCAATCCCGCCCCTTCTGTTTCTGTTTTTGTGGTAAAAAACGGTTTGAATATCCTTTTCATGTTATCTTCCGGGATGCCGGAGCCGTTATCCTCCACTCTAATGACCGCTACTTTTTCAGAACCGTCCCCAAAATCGGCTTCCCTCCCGCTCCCTTTTATGATATCGCTTATATTGCAGACCGAATCATGATAGGTTGTTATAAGAATATTGCCCCCGTTGGGTACCGCCTGGATGGAATTCAGCAATATATTTATAATGGCCTGTTCTATTTTTCCCTTGTCAGCCATAACCGGCGGCAAATTCGAATCTATTTCTTTTTGAACGCTGATATTTTTGGTTTTCAGCTTATGACGCACAAGCAAAAGCGAGTTTTCTATAATACTGTTTATATCCTCCGGTACGACCTGTAGTTTTTTTATTTTTAAAAAATCCGCCATTGAAGACGCGACCCTGTCGGCCTTATCTATGCTGTCTTTCATTATGTCAAGAATCTCCAAAAGTTTTACGTTATTTTCTGCCGCAGGCATATTGTGCTGCAGATAGTCCACCCCCTGCATGACAACGCCGAGCGGATTTTTGACTTCGTGTATTATGCCGCTGGCAAGCTGGCTGACGCCTCTAAGTTTTTCGGCCTGTATCAGCTGTTCCTTTGTGCGTTGTAACTCTGTATAGGCATTGCGCAGTTCCTGTTCCATGTTTTTGCGGCCGGTTACCTCTCTTTTTAACTCTTTGTTTACGGCTTCCAGTTCCCGGGTGCGTTCTTTTACCCTTATCTCAATACTCTCGTATAGTCTTGCATTCTCAAGAGAAACGGCCGCTTGAATCGCAAACGACCTCATCAAATCCAGCTCTTCCACTCCGAACAACCCTCCGGTAAGATGATTGTCGATATAAAGAAAACCGAGAATCTTCTCTTTGCTTAACAATGGAACGCACATAGCTTCTTTTATGCCATACCGCTTAAGTTCTTTTCCCGCTGATGAAGTCTCATCTTCTGAATTCGCGATTATCGCGTTATGTGTATCGGTTGATTGCGTTATGGCATTTAAACTGATCCCGTAATTCTCATAGCTAAACGGAACCTTCGAAGAGGGAAGCCCCCTTCCGCTTGCTGCTTTTAATTCCAGCGTATTGTTTCCGTCATTATATATAAATAAAAATCCTCTCTCAGCCCCGGTAACTTTTATTACATGTTCTATTATCTTGACGAACAGGTCCTCCAGATTAAAAATAGAGCCTATAGCTTTCGCTATTAACAAAAGAGCATCCATATGACGCTTTAGCGTTAACGTCCCATTTGAGTCTGACGCCGCTTTTCCGGCCGGGTAACCGACCTCTAAAAGCTTGCTTGCCGTTTCGAGTTCAGCTTTAGATCCGCATGAGGCAAGGAGGCTTCTCGCTTCCACAAGGTATCCGATAGCCGTCTCGTCGTTAGGATTCTCCTCTAATAAGCGCTGCGCCTCTTCAAGAAGCAGCGACCCAAGGCGGTAAGCGTCCTCTGTGTGTTCGCGTAAAAACATATAGCCTTTTTGCCATAGTGTTATTGCTTTTTTCTTTCTGCCGATAAGCCAGTTATATACGCCATTCACCTGGTATGCCCAGCCGCGATATACGCGGTATCTCCACCCGAAAAACATCGCCCTTCGTGAGTAGGAACCTATTTTCTTTATATACTGATTTCTCTGTTTTGCTGGCACATACGGATTATCCCTTAAAAAATCTATATAGACCTGCGCGCCTATGAGAAAAATCTCTGAATTCCAGGGCGCCATATTGTTATATTCCGGATATAGTTTCATCGCCTCTTCAATATACTTTATTGCCTTCGGATACTCTTTTAGCCTTAGATAACCCAAAGACACCATTGCCGCAGACCATACCTTGTTTGTTTTGTCATTAGTCTCCCACGCTAGTTCGTTACACTTCTTTAGCTCATTTATTGAGTCTTCATCCAGGTCACCGATAAAATAACGTGTCCGTATGGTCCACCCATACGCCCAACCCAACATCTGCAATGCGCCTGCCTTTTGCATCGTATCGATGAAATCTTCGCCCCATTTGCGGCTTTCCTGCAATCTTCCTGAATGGGCATAACCTGTAACGGTGAAGCAGAACCCCGCTCCCATGTCCCAGTATTCTCCCAATTTCCTTAGAATATTTATGCCTTGTTCTCCGACCTCAGCGGATTCTCTATGCATATTTGCCATAAAGTAAGAAAAAGAAAGATATGAGAGGGCTGCCCCTTCCTGCAGTTTGCTGCCCATCTGGCGGCTTAGAGACAGGGCTTTATAACCGTAGTGCATTGCCAGCGGAAAAATTACAAAAGTTCCCATTGCGCCGCCTATCATGGCGTAACCCTGGGCAAACTCTTTTGAAGGACCTAATCGTTCCCCTATGTTGACACAACGCAAGGCGAGGTAAAACATTTTCAAAAGATCGTCATGATAATAAACTATCGCCATCCTCTTAAAAAGAAATACGGCTTTTGAGCGCATGAGATTAGATGAATACGTTTTTCGTACAAATACGGCAGGCAGACAAATATGCATTATCTGAACAAGTATTTCTTTTACTATGGCCACGCATACACCGAACTTGCTTTCGGGAAGCCTGTATCCCAGTATTTTCGCGCTGCGGCCCAGCATTTCAAACGCCTTAGCCCTATCCCCTTTCTCAGCGTAAGTGGAACCAAGCGAATATAGTATCTCGGACTTTTCTATTTTTTTGTTTTCCGGAATCATGGGCTCACAGGCAGCAAGAACACTGATAGATTCTTCGAATCTACCCGCTAACCTGTACACCTCTCCAAGGCCGCTCAACACATCGGCATAACGCTCGGTTTCCGCCATGCCCTGTTCCTCCAGCAACATTTTAGCAATCTTATAGAAATGAATGGCATCCGCGTACCCGTAAAGGGATTTCGACTTTTGTCCGGCTTTTATGGAGTAATCTATGGCTTTATTATTAACTTCGCCTTCCCTGTAATGATACACCAGCTCCGGCAATACGGCATCTATGTTGTCTCTGTTATTGTATTCCAGTATATCCGCGACTTCTCTGTGAAGCCTAGTTTTGTCTTCCTCTTTTAAGCGCCTGTAAAAGGCTTCTCTTACCCTGTCGTGTATGAAATATATACTATCGCCGTTCATTATGTTCCTTATGAGAAACTGGTACCTCATTCCTCCTTCTATGGCGCGCAGTACATCCTGAGGGGAAGTCCTTGCAAGTTGCAGAAGAAGATCATACCTGACCTCCATTCCGACTACGGATGCGCAGGAAATTATCCTTGAGCTTTCGTTTGAAATCACGTTCATCCTTGCAAGCACTGTCTCGACTATATCGTGCGGTAATGACACTTCCCTGAATTTTTGTATATCAAAATTCCACCTGCCGCTATCAAGATATATAACCTTCTCATCTATCAAATTGTGCAAAAGCTCAAACGCAAAAAAGGGATTGCCCCTGGTTTTCTCGTGAAGCTCATCAGCTATAGCTTCTACGTCCTTTTCTTTTTCCATAAGTAGGTTAGAGACAAGGGTTGTCATATCACTCAGGCTGAATAGTCTGAGCGGTATCCTAACCATAGGAACTTTTTTGCTCTCCAGTTTATTTATGGATTTAACAAGAGGGTGGTTGCTATCGATATCCGTGCTGGAAAAAGAAATTATTATTACGAGCGGATAACTCTCCAGCTTCTCCGAAATTTTCCCAAGAAGCTCTAAGCTCCCTTCGTCAGCCCATTGTATGTCGTCTAATAATATTATTAGGGGAAATTCCGGTGTGCCTAAATTCAGCATAAAATCAGTCGCTGTTATCAAGAATTTATTTTTTTCGATTTCCGGATTGAAAGAAACCGTTTTTGGAATATCTTCGATATATTCTTTTATTCTGGGGGTAATTCTTGCTATTTCTACCGTTAAATCGCCTAGAGCGCTTTTAATCCTCCTTACGGAAGCGTCTCTTTCTTCCGCGCTTACGTATTTGATCTTATCGATATAAGTATTTATCGTCTTGCTGAACACGTTGTATGGTATCCCGGACTCGTGTCTGTAACACTTGGTCCCTATATACATGCCTCCTATACGGTGTATATAACCCCTAAGCTCGTCCATAAGGCGCGATTTGCCTATTCCGGATTCGCCGTGCACAACACACAAGCAACCTTTTCCCGCCTTGCTGCGTGCTACTATTGATTTTAGCTTATTCATCTCCTCTTCGCGCGCGATTAAAGGTGTGCTGTACGTGATATCTTTTGTCCTGTCCTGGCTGGCAATCTCAAAATCCACCACAACCTTTCCTCCCGCGCTTTTGGACTGGTATTCCTTAAGGTCGGATATTAAAGCCGTAACGCTCTGATATCTGTCGGATGGCTCCTTGGAAATAAGCTTCAACACGATACGGGTTATTACATCGGGTATCGACGGATTCAGCATTCCCGGCGAATCCGGCTCCTCTGCTATGTGCTGATGCATTAAAGTCGATATGTCGCTGCTTTCATATGGCAGCCTCCCGGTAAGAATCTGATAAAAGACAATACCTGTCGAATAGATATCGGAACGCCTGTCTGCGGGTCTTCGGAGAATACCGGTTGCTTCAGGCGACATGTAGCCGAAAGTATTTATTATGTCTTCCGGCTCACGTATGTGCGCAAGATTCAGTAATGACACCGTACCGAAATTGGTAAGTTTTACATCATAGGTACCGTCTTTTTTCTGCACAAGAATACCGGACGGATTAAGCACGCCGTGAAGTAAATCCTTTTTATGGATATAGTCGAGACCCGTGGCAATCTGCAGCATTATATTTACCGCCTCGGCTACTCCCATGGGCCTTCCGATATATTGTAAAAGAGGCCGGCCGTAAGTATCTTCAAATACAAGAAAGTCCTCTTTCTCGAACTCGCCGATGGAAAGCAATTTAAGCAGATTGGGATGTTCCGCCTTCAGGAACGGCTTTATCTCTTCGCGAAAATGAAGAAGCGCTGATAAAGGTCTTCTGCGTACGCTTTCATTGAATATTTTCAAAAGTACGCTTTCTCCGTGTTCTTTCAAATCGACGGCCCTGTAGACCGCGCCAAGGTTATCATCGAATAAGCGCTCCCTTATCTGGTAGCGTTGCCCGGATATACCTTTTATAATACCTTTATCCATGAGTTTTATTATACACTATGATTGAATAAAACACAATTTGTGAGGTACATTTTCGCGCGAATTTAGCGTTTCTCTCGTAAAACGCGCAAATCGGGCTACCTCACCTGACATGGAGCCCCGGCCTCTTCCACAACTCCTCTTATCCCCAGGCTGCCACCCTGCTTGCCAAAGGCAAGCGAGGTGGCAGCCTGGGGATTCTATAAGTCGGGGGAATTAAAACATGGCTATGCGCGTATTGAGAACGCGATTCTTTCGATCGGTGCAAAAAAAGATCTAACACAAAAACCGTTATTCCGGGGGGCGTTCCTCGCCGGTCTTAGTTGTGTTTTCTCCCATAAATTATTAATGTATTTCCCGATTCCAAAGGGTAGGTTTTGAGCTCATACATTCTATTAAACTCGGGATTTCCGTAAATTTCATAGTCGCTCTGGAAGCGCGGATATTCCTCTCCGGGAGGCGCTCCAAACATAATATAATCGGGTTTTTTCGACAAAACATAATTTCCATCCGCTTTATCATGGCCTAGCATAATCATTCTGTCGGGCTGTATTTTCCGGTGGGCAATATGCCTATCGGTCAATCCCAGCATATCGATTATTTTAAGCCTCGAATAATGTGCAACGCTGCCTGCCGTATTCGTAGCAATAACGGCTTCCGGAGAAACGTTTTTCTTTAGCCACAAACCTGCCTCCTTACCGCAACAAACCACACCATCACCTTTCACGTGCTTTAAAAGTTCGTCATTGTAAGGCAGCTGAATAAAATTGTAAATACAAACCATTGATACGGCAAAAACAAACATACTTTTTTTATCCATAAAATACGAAAGCAACATGGCGGAAACAACACAGATTACCGGCAGTATCGGCGCGAAGAACCGGAATGACGGCATGCAATCGCCGCCTACAGCTATAATGTAAACGGTATACGCGGCAAGTAGAATCGTCAATGATTTAATGTTTTTATTTATCGTACGCCATTTCCTGGGAAAGGCGGCTAGAATAAAAATAGGGAAAAGCAGAAAAAAAACCGTACGTATGAATTTAAAGGCGTATAACAACCCCAATGCGATATATTGCCCTATCGGATTGACTTTAACGTAAAAGCTGTTGGGAAAAAGGTCGCCATAATACAAATAACGCCAGATAAAATAAGGCAGGTAAACTGCCAGAAATCCGAGGGTGGCGTAAAAAATCATTCGCCTTCCGGTCTTTATATCAATATATAGTCTATCGAAAAATATAACTGAAAATATAATTGCGCCTTCCGGGCGCGACATTGTTGAGAGCGCGCAGGCATTTCCAAGAAGAAAAAACATCCATCTCTCCCGCGTGCCCTCGCGTATTGACAGATAGAAAAGGCAGGACAGTAAAACAAAAAAAGTAAACATAGCCGTTTCCATTCCGCTTGCCGCCCAGGGCATAAATACCCCGCAAGTCCCCAGAAAAAGAGCGGATGTTACGGATATGGTGTAATCCGTATTTTTTATGAACCTGTGCGTGTTAAGAAGCAAAAGAACACATCCGGCACTGAATACCGCGCCTAAAAATTTGGAAAAAAACACCGGGCTAAATCCAACACAGTTTCCTGCAGCCAGAAGCAAAATCCATAAAAAGGATGTATAACCCTCCACCTTCTCGCCCGGATTGTACACAAGGCCGTTGCCCGCGCACAGATTATCGGCATACCGGAAAAAAATGAATGAATCATCCAGCATCCACGGAAATATGATTATGTTGTAGATTGCGGCAATTACCGACAAAAAGAGAAATACAGCCGCTATAAGCACTTTCGTATTAGTAATCATCGAGTTTCTCTATAAAAAATGTATCGGAAACGGGTTTTTTCGGATAAGCCTCCAGGGAAATCTTACCGTGCTTGTGGAGCCCCGGCCTCTTCCACAACTCCTTTTATCGCCGGACCTACCGGGGATTTGATAAGTCGGGAGGATTAAAAATTCAGAAAACGTCAAACGATCCGTGAATTGCGCTTCTATCTCAAAAACATTTGCGTGGTTTTATGACATTTTAATACGCGAAATAAAAAATACTCATGTCTTGGGCTTTCTCCATCGAAAAAACATATCATTTACAGCATTCACCGCGAGCGTATTGAATTTAGACATTATTTCCGAATAAAGACGGTCGGCGGCCAGGCTGTGGCCTTTTTCGTTTATGTGCCATGGGTCATATGAAGGACGTCCCGGATTCTGGTCAAGCTCATCCTGGTCATAATGCCTGTAAGTATCCAAAAGGTCTATCGGCATAAGACCCGCCTCATAAGCGGTATCTTTCAGCTTCTTATGCAGCTGCACCAACGGGTAATTCTGGAATGTCGCGTTTTCGTAAAAAATAGGTATAATAAGGAAAAGAACCGGCGCCTTTTTTTGCTTTGATATTTTGCCTATCGTATTTATATTTTTTTTTACCTCATTACGGTAGACAACGTGAATAAAATCGTGGAAATCGACGCTGGAGCTACAGCACAAGAACTTAGTTTTAAACGCCTCTCTAACATAAAACAGTTTCTTACGCATATAATAAAAAAGATATATCTTCGGTTTATAAAAGTATAACCCCATCAAACCATTAGTGCCATGAAAAAGAGGGTGGGCGGGATCGTTCAGGGCATAGCTCCATACGATCAGGTCGGGGTTATACCTGAACGCCTCGTCCTTTAATACAATTAATTCCTGGGATGTAGAATATCCTGTAACCGCCAGAACTATAACCTCGTATTTTCTTCTCTTGTCGGCAGCATTAAGCTTGTTCTCAAGAACCCTCCCGAAAGTGTCTTCGAGCTTTATACCATACCCGACGGCTACAGAATCCCCTATTACCACTATTCTGAATACGCCGGGCGGCTTTTCGAAAGCATGTTCGCAGTCCCTATAGCCGTGCGAATTATTCCAGTATATACCTGGTATTCCTTCGTAAATCTTACTTGGATGCTTTTGCATGTTTGCGGCGGCTGCAAAGAAAAAAATCGGGGACCTGCCTGTTGTCAGAACATGATCGATGCGGCTTATTTTTTTAAATTGTTTTTCATATTTCAGACGAAAAAAAGACTCGGCCGCTGCCGCGGCAAAAATAGCTATTATTATAAAGCAGGAGATCCGTAAGATATTACGCGATTTACGCATTATGCCGGCTTCCTAAAGATAATCTTGGGTATTCGCTTTTTTCGGTATTCTTAAGCGCACATACCGCCTGTCTGGTATATGCACTACCTGTAAACAGGAGGCTTAGATATTCTTGATTTTGTATTGTTTATTCGGTCTTGATTGTTTCGAGTTATTTCTTTTACGAAAACCGTAAAGAACTGTAGTTTGCCGTATATCAGTACTTTTTATTCTGAGTTATCGAGGTAATCCGCATAAATCCTCTACACGCTTAATAGGATAGGAAAGATTATATCTGTGGCGCGTTGTAGGAAACAGATTGTGGTTATGAGGCGCTTTCTGATGCTCAATGGAGCCACGCTTTATACGACAAAAATACCTTTTGCCATCTCTAAGCATTTTCCAATATTTCTTTTGACATTCTTTTGCATGGTTTTACCGGGTAGTTCCCGTCAAAACAGGCCGTGCAAAATTCGCATTTCGGCAAAGGCATGGAATCAAGCATGCCATCTTTGCTCAAATATTCCAAAGTGTCTAAGCCTATAAAATCCCTTATCCAGTTTATGTCGTAATTGGAGGCGATTAACTCTTTTTTTGTAGGGAAATCTATGCCGTAAAAACATGGAAATTTAAGCGGCGGGCAGCTTACCCGCATATGCACTTCCCTGGCGCCG
>JAFGLX010000002.1 GCA_016927795.1 Candidatus Omnitrophota bacterium | reverse complement strand
GCAGCTTGTAGAGCGTCCCTGGTGCGAGTCGAACGCACGACCTACGCCTTAGGAGGGCGTCGCTCTATCCAGCTGAGCTACAGGGACCCAACCTTGAATTTCTTCCTGTAAGGCGGAAACGGCGTTTTAATTCGAATTTCGGATTTGCCTATTCACTATCGTACTTAACCAACGAGAATACCGGTACGTCCTTGATTTTCCCGCAGCCCTTCAAAAACTCGAGTTCTATCACAAATGCTACTTCAACGATTTCGCCCCCCAGCTTCTTTATCAGGTCTATTACCGCGCGCGTAGTCCCGCCTGTGGCCAGAAGGTCGTCCAGAACAAGAATTCTCTTTTTTTCCTGAAACGCGTCTTTGTGTATCTCCAGGGTGTCTCGCCCATACTCCAGGTCGTAAGTTACAGAATGCGTATCATAAGGTAACTTGCCTTTTTTTCTGACAGGCACGACCCCGCAACCTATCACGTAGGCAAGGGCGGCACCGAAGATAAACCCTCTGGACTCAACGCTCACGATGTAATCCACTTTTTTGTCTCTATAGCGCTTTGCAAGCTCGTCGATTGCGTATTTAAACACAGCTTTCTCTTTTATAAGAGTGGTGATGTCGCGGAATACTATTCCTTTCTTCGGGAAATCCGGTATGCTACGTATGTATTTTTTTAAATCTTTTATCATTTCTTCAAAGCTCCTTTTTTAACAACCGCTTTGTCTTCGCGTCCGGTCATGTACTCTCTCAATTTACGCATGGCGACGCTTTCGATTTGGCGCACACGTTCCCTTGTTATGCCAAAATGCTCCGCCGTCTCCCGCAAGGTATGCTTTACGCCGTCCTTCAACCCAAAACGCAGACCCAGAATCTTCCTTTCGCGGTCTGACATTCTGTACAAAAAATCTTTTATTTTCTCATGCAACAGAAAGTTGCTAAGCTCGCCGACTTCTCTCGCCATTTTCTCGTCCTCTATTAAATCCATGAACTCGGTCGACCCCGTTTCGTCTACGGGCGCGTTAAGGCTTGAGACGGTGTTCGCCATTTTATTGAGCTGCCTGACGCGGCTTATGGGCATTTTCATTCTCTTAGCTATCTCGTTGAGGCGCGGCTTTCTTTTAAACCTATGCGAAAGTTGCCCCGTGACCTTCTTGAACCTCATCAGAAGCTCTATCACATAAACGGGTACTCGCACGGTCTTGCCCTGGTTGGCGATAGCTCTTGTTATGTACTGTTTTATCCACCAGGCCGCATAAGTAGAAAATCTATAGCCTTTTTTGTGGTTATATTTCTCAACCGCTTTCATGAGGCCGAGATTTCCCTCCTCTATCAGGTCCAACATCGGTACGCCGAGATAGCTGTATTTTTTGGCGATGTTTATGACAAGCCTTAGATTCGACTGTATCATTTTATGCCTTGCCCGCTTGTCACCCTTTTTTATCCTCTTAGCCAGATCAACTTCTTCTTTTGCGCTAAGAAGCGGAAGATTTTTTATGTCTTTCAGGTAAAGCCGTATATTATCCATAATGTTACCTTTCGTCGGCCGCCTTTTGGTTCCGGCATTGCGCAACCATCACAGGATGTATTTAATTTTAACGTCTTGTCTATTTATTGGCTTTTGCAACAGCCTGAGCAGCCGCTAAACGCGCTATCGGAACGCGGAATGGCGAACAGCTTACGTAATTCAACCCTATTTTGTTACAGAATTCCACGGATTTGGATTCTCCGCCATGTTCCCCGCATATGCCTATCTTAAGGTCTTTTCTTGTTGTACGGCCCTTCTTCACGCCTATCTGCATAAGCTGGCCTACGCCGTCCTGGTCAATGGTCTGAAAAGGGTCTTCTTTTAATATCGCTTTTTCATAATAGTAATAGAGAAATTTACCGGCATCGTCACGAGAAAGTCCGTACGTAGTCTGGGTAAGGTCGTTTGTGCCGAAAGAGAAAAATTCGGCAACCACAGCCACCTCGTCGGCGGTAAGGGCCGCCCTGGGTAGCTCTATCATGGTACCGACCGTATATTTTATCTTTTGCCCCACTTTCCCCATGACCTCTTCTGCCGTACGGCGCACTACCGAAGCCTGCTGTTTGAGCTCGTTTACATGTCCGACAAGCGGTATCATTATCTCCGGTAAAACCTTTATGCCTTCTTTCTGCACCTGACATGCTGCTTCAAAAATCGCCCTTGCCTGCATCGCGGTTATTTCCGGATAGAGAATGCCGAGCCTGCATCCCCTTAGGCCTAACATGGGATTAAGTTCCTTGAGATATTCTATTTTCGATTTTACCTTTCCCGGGCTTATACCCATGAAATCCGCCATTTTCTTTATTTCGCTCTCCTCGTGCGGCAGAAATTCGTGAAGCGGAGGATCCAATGTCCTTATGGTGACAGGCAGTCCCTTCATCACCCTGAAGATTCCGGCAAAATCGTTTTTTTGGATAGGCAATAATTTATTAAGCGCTTTTTTCCTGCCTTCGGCGTCATCGGCGAGAATCATCTCCCGCATAGCCTCTATCTTGCCTTCGCCGAAAAACATGTGCTCCGTCCTGCAAAGGCCTATTCCTTCGGCGCCGAATGCAAGCGCCACCGAAGCCTGGTCACCCTGGTCAGCGTTTGTCCTTATTTTAAGCACACGCTTTTTGTCGGCCCACTTCATCAGTTTATCAAAAAGTTTGTACATCTCCGATTTTTTAGGGTCAAGCTTCTTTTCGAGGAGAACCTGCAAAATCTCCGACGGCTTTGTCTCGACCCGGCCGTTTATAACTTCTCCTGTCGTGCCGTCAATCGAAATATAGTCACCTTCTTTTATTGCGACACCCTTAACGCTCATCTGTCTTTTTGAGTAATCTATCTCTAAAGTGCCGCATCCGGCCACGCAAACCTTGCCCATCTGCCGTGCGACAAGGGCGGCATGCGAAGTCATTCCACCGCGCGCGGTTAGTATTCCCACGGCCGCATGCATACCGCTTATATCCTCCGGGCTTGTCTCTATGCGCACAAGGACTACTTTTTCCCCTCTTTTAGCCCATTCTTCGGCGTCAACGGCATTGAAAACTACCCTGCCGCATGCCGCTCCGGGACCGGCGTTTAACCCCTTGGTCAAAAGCCTTCCTTCTTTTATGGCTGACTTCTTACCGTTGATATCGAATATCGGCCGCAAGAGCTGGTTCAACTGCTCCGGTTCGATTCTGCGCAGGGCCTCATCCGTAGAAATCAGCCCCTCTTCAACCATGTCCACCGCTATCTTGATAGCGGCAAGACCCGTGCGTTTACCGTTACGCGTCTGCAGCATCCATAATTTCCCTTTTTGTATGGTAAACTCCATGTCCTGCATTTCCCTGTAATGCTTTTCCAGCTTTTTGTAGATCTTTAAAAGTTCACCATAGGGTTTTGCGAGGTGTTTTTTAAGATCCTCTATCGGCTGGGGTGTACGTATGCCGGCAACGACATCCTCGCCCTGAGCGTTAAGCAGATATTCCCCGTAAAATTCCTTTTCACCGCTTGCCGGGTCGCGGGTAAAAGCGACGCCTGTACCGCTGTCATCACCCATGTTACCGAAAACCATAGATTGGACATTTACAGCCGTACCCCATTCTTCAGGGATTTTATTTATACGGCGGTAGGTAATAGCCCTTTCGTTATTCCAAGACTCAAAAACCGCTCCGATTGCGGCCCATAGTTGTTCGTATGGGTCTTCGGGGAATACTTTGCCTGTTTTGTTTTTTATCTCCTCCTTGTAAAGCCTGACAAGCCGCTTAAGGTCTTCGGTGGTAAGCTCTATATCCAGCTTTATGCCTTTTTCTTTTTTTATCTTATCCATTATGATCTCGAAGGGGTCGTGCTCGTCTTTGCCCTTTGGCTTCAAACCCAGTACCACATCGCCGAACATCTGAACGAATCTCCTGTATGCGTCATAAGAGAACCTTTCGTTCTTGGTCTGGGACACCAACCCGCGCACGGTTACATCGTTAAGTCCGAGATTCAGAACAGTATCCATCATACCCGGCATGGATACCCTTGCTCCTGAACGTACCGACACAAGAAGAGGATTTGCGCTATCCCCGAATTTCGCCTTCATTACGCCCTCGACTCTTGTCAGCGCGCTCAATACGTCTTTTTTAAGCTCCGAGGGATATTTTTTCCCGTTCTTATAGTAATAATTACAAACCTCTGTGGAAATTGTAAAACCAGCGGGAACGGGTATGCCCATATTCGTCATCTCGGCGAGATTTGCGCCTTTACCGCCGAGAAGGTTTTTCATAACCGCCTTACCGTCGGCCTTACCGTCGCCGAAGAAATACACATATCTACTTTTCTTTGCTTTTGCCTTTTTCTTGTTAGCCATAACGCTGACCTCCATCTTTTCTCCTTTCGTTTACGCCATCACCTATCTAACCAATTTATCTATGTAACTTTTCAAATCAGATACAGGAATACGCTTCTGCTCCATGGTATCCCTGTCTCTTACCGTCACCTTTTTATCCTCCAGAGACTCTACGTCAACCGTCACGCAATATAACGTTCCTATCTCGTCCTGCCGTCTGTAAAGCTTTCCTATAGAGGCCGTATCGTCATAAACGACCTTGTAATTTCCGCTCAAATCCTTGTAAATTGCTTTTGCCATAGCTACGATTTCGGGTTTCTTCTTTAAAAGCGGCAGTACGGCGACCTTAACGGGCGCCAGAAATTTATTAAGCCCAAGTACCACCCTCTTTTCCCCGCGCACTTTCTCTTCCCTGTAAGCGTCAAGCACAAACGCCAAGAAGGCCCTGTCTACGCCGCCGGAGGGTTCTATAACGTGCGGCATTATATCCTGTTTTCTTTCCTCATCAAAATAAGAGAGGCTCTTGCCGCTTACGGCTGAATGCTGCTTTAAATCAAAATCGGTCCTATGCGCTATGCCTTCCAGTTCCGACCAACCCATAGGAAAAAGGAATTCTACATCATAGCAGGATTTTGCGTAATGCGCAAGTTCTTCTTTATCGTGCTTGCGCAATCTTATATTGGCATTTTTTATGCCGTATGTCGTGTACCAGTTGAATCTCTCGTTTACCCAGTATTCAAACCACTTATCGCTCTCCTCCGGATATGTAAAATACTCCAGTTCCATCTGTTCGAATTCCCTAGAGCGGAAGGTAAAGTTTCCTGTTGTAATTTCGTTGCGGAAAGCCTTACCTATCTGCGCTACGCCGAAAGGAAGTTTTCTCCGCGAGCTTGTCAGTATATTCTTGAAATTTACGAAAATGCCTTGCGCCGTCTCAGGTCTCAAAAAAATTTCGTTAGCGTCCGATTCGACCGAACCCACAAACGTCCTGAACATCAAATTAAAAGCCTTGGGTTCGGTAAGCTCGCCTTTGCATTCCGGACAGACATCGCTTTTTATAAGGTCGTGCCTGAATCTCTTCTTGCAGGATTTACAGTCAACAAGAAGGTCCTTAAAACCGGTTACGTGACCGGATGTTTTCCAGACATCATGATTCATAAGTATGGCCGCGTCCAAACCCTCTACGTCATTCCTCTCGTAGACCATGCTTTTCCACCATAAGCGCTTTAAATTATTTTTAAGTTCTACGCCAAGCGGCCCGTAATCCCACACACTGCCAAGGCCACCGTATATTTCGCTATTCTGATATATAAACCCACGCCTTTTGCAAAGAGACACTATAGTAGCTAAATCGACCATGCCCGGCACCTCATTTGATTGTTCCTTATTCATTATACGCCTACTTTTTCCGCGAATTCCATGCTTTTAGGCCTGATATCCAGATGATACCTTATGAAACTCTTGAGAAGGCTTTCTACTTCGCTGCCTACTTTATTCGTAACCTTTATCTGGTTTATCCTCTCGAACGGCATACTGTCTATATGCGATATGAAGTTAACCGTGCCCCTTAAAACCGATTTGGCCTTCGTATCCTTGGTAAAACAACGCTCGCACAAAACGCCTCCCAGCGAAAAGCTGAACCGCACTTTTTCATTCTTTATGCCGTTTTCGCAACCGGCGCAAAATTTAAGCCTCGGCATAAGCCCCAGCTCCGAAAGAAGTTTTATCTCAAATATCCTGGCTATTCTTTTAGGGCTGGCGTTTCCGGACAAAAGCCCCAGACAGTTATATAAAAGCCCGTACAAAGTACGGTTGCTGTCACCTGTCACCGTTACCGAATCAAGCAGTTCTATAAAATATACGGCGTAAGATAGCCTCTCCAGAGACTCGCGTATCGTAGGGAAAAAATTAACCAGTTCGCACTGTGAGAGAAGAAAAAAATCTTTTTTCTTTTTCTCGTAAAAAACTATCTCATCCAGCGCGAAAAGCTCGTATGAACTTATAAATTTCTGTTCTGGGCTTCTCACGCCCTTTGATATAAGATTTATTTTACCGAAATCGCGCGTATATACCCTGAGGTATAAACTGGTTTCCCTCACCTCTTCTCTTCTTAATATGAAACCGAGTGTCTTTTGTATGCTCATTGCTACCGGTAAAGCTCCACGGCCTTACAGTTGTGGCTTCTTTTCTTCGGGATTTCGCTCAGGCCGTGGAGCGGAATCCCGCCCAGAAAGCCATTCATCCATGGCCTCATAAGCGCGGCTTTCTGGCGGCGGCGTAAAATGCGCCATGTATAGATGGAGCCCCACGGCTTTACAACCGTGATGTCTAAAAACCCAACTTCAATGTATCCGGCGACATCTCGCCGAAGCGATGTCTGCCAGCATTTATTCCCGGCTTTACAGCCGGGGTATTTTGCGCGAAGGCGGATGAACGCGTTCTATTTTTTAACATGCGGCGGGGTAATGGTACCGCTTGAGACTACTATTTTCAACCCCTGTTCTACGGTCATATCCATAAAAATGATATCGCCCTTCGGTACCAAGAGGAATACACCGCTTGTCGGATTCGGCGTAGTCGGTACAAATACGCTTACAAGTTCCATGCCGGCCATATTCTTTATCTCTTTTTTCCCTTCGCCCGTGGTAAATCCTATGGAATAAATACCTTTTCTGGGATATTCTATAAGAACGACCTTCTTAAAAAATGACTTTCCCTGTCCCAGGAAGGCCGAGCCTATCTCTTTCGTGACGGAATATATTTTCCCTATCATAGGCACCCTGACAAAAAGTTTTTCCCCGAAAGAGAACATTTTCCTTATGAAGATAATATTAGCCGCCCAGCCTATTGCCGTTATCAGAAATATCACAGCTACGAATATCAGAATCTTGGCTATATATATACTGTGTTCGGTCAGGTAAGGATTTTCTCTTAGCGTCGCCGAAAATGGGCTGAGGACGTAACTGTTCACAAGGTTCAAAATGTATCTTATAATAATAATTGTGATCACTACCGGGAAAATAATCGCAACACCCGTAATAAAATTGTTCCGTAATCTTGCAAACATGTATGTCACCTTTTATATTATAAAATTGTTTTCGCGTAAATCCTGTTCCAAGTGGCTGAAACCACGTAAGTTTGTTTCAGCTGTTTGGAACGGGTTAAAAATGCGGTTTTTCCATAGAACACGTTTTTAAACCGCTTCTACTTTGCCAGTAACAACTGAAACACCAGGGTCGTGGCAAGTATGCCAAGAACCGAACCGGTTATGACCTCGGTGGCGTTGTGTATACGGTCCTTCAGCCTGTGCCTGGCTATCATAAAGGCCATGACAAAGCTTAATATGATTATGATAACGTTTTTGGTAAAGAATACTATTATAGTCCACATAGAAAACGCAAAGGCCGCGTGGCCGCTCGGCATGCCGCCCCTGAAAGGTGTTCCCCTATGAAAAAATATTTTTCCTGCCATAACCAGAAACAGGACAAAAATAAGCGCTATGAAAGTAGAATGCCAGGGTGAATGCACTATTTTGTTCACGCCGATCTCTATCGAAGTAGTTAACCTGCGCAAAAATATGGCGTATCCCACCACTACGGCATTTATGGCCGTCAATAAAACGGCCCCGGCGGTAACGTCCTTTATGATACGCGCAAGCGGGTGATATTGCATTTTGATAAGGTCTATTGTCTTCTCTATCGAGGTATTAATCATCTCCACCACAAGAACCAATATGATAACGCCAAATAGCAAAAGGAGCTCAACCCTGGGCAGATTAAGGTATATACCCAGAATAAACACGAAGGTTCCCATAAGGAAATGTAACCTCATATTCCTTTGCGTTCGTAGCACGTAGAGGAACCCTTCCGTCGACTTATTTAGACTTTCAAAAAGTTTTTGCCTGCCCATAAGGATGATTAGCTTATTTTTTTATCTCTCCAAGGTATTTATTTTCCAGCAGTCGTATCTTTTTTTTCTCTTTTGCGGTCTTGTCGCCGAAACCTAACACATGCAAAACACCGTGTATTACGTAAAGCACGATTTCGTCCCGGAACCCGGTGTTAAACCTTTTTGCATTGAGATACGCCATTTCGGAGGATATGTATATGTCACCTATAATCCTTTTTTCATTACCGCGCTTTTTTCTCTCCAGGAGAAAAGAAAGCACATCTGTAGGCCACTTCCTGCCCATATACCCGGCATTGAGCTCTTTTATCCTGTCGTCCTGCACGAACGTTATGTCAATAATGCCGTTTTTTACGCCCCTTTTTCGCAGTATGAAGCTGGCTGCCCTTCTTACGAGCTTATTATTTATCTTCCTTCTGCCTAGATTGTTTACCCTTATTCTTAACGGCATTCTTTATCTCTTTCTTGGGCTTGGCCTCCGGATATTCAAGGCGCGAATGAAACACGCCGGTTAGGACCCTCACAAAACTCTCTGAAATATTGTGGAGGTCTTTCAGTGTTAAGTCGCATTCGTCCAGCTGACCATCGATAAACTTGTTATTTATGATTTTCTGCACAAGACTTTTTATGCGCGCGGGGGTAGGGTCACTCAACATTCGCGATGATGCCTCCACTGAATCGGCAAGAAGTACTATAGCCGTTTCCTTCGTCTGGGGCTTGGGGCCCGGATACCTGAACTCTTCCTCTTTAAGCTCTGAGTCAGATTTTACTTTTTCCAGCGCCCTCTGATAAAAGTAGTATATAAGACTTGTTCCATGATGCTGGTTTATAAAGTCCGTTATGGCCCTATTTAGTTTATACTTTTTGGCAATCTCAATCCCGTCTTTGGTGTGATTAGTAATGATTAAAGCGCTCATCGAAGGGGTAAGTTTATCGTGCTTCGATGCCGACGTCCCCTCATTCTCGACAAAATAGCCGGCTTTTTCCTTTTTGCCTATATCGTGGTAATACGAACCCACTCTCGCCAGCAGGGAATTCGCGCCTATGGCATCACAAGCCTCTTCGGCCAGGTTCCCCACCTGTATGCTGTGGTGATAAGTGCCGGGCGCCTTGATTGTCAGTTCTTTAAGAAGTGGATTACTGAGGT
>JAFGLX010000049.1 GCA_016927795.1 Candidatus Omnitrophota bacterium | reverse complement strand
GTATCGAGCCAGGCATTGTTCTTTGCCACGACAAGGGACGTACAGGAGCATATAGCAAGAGAGCGGGATACGCGTGATGGCCGGCCGAGCCTTGTATCAAAAGGTTTCTTAGACGGTTTACATATTGATGAGGTTCAGAATACAATAGCCGCCAATGATTTGATAAAAAGCGCGGGTCACGACCTGTTTAAGAGACTTAAAGTGCTTTCACCGGACCTTGCCGCAAAGATTGAATACAGAGCCAAGGTTATTGAAGGCATGGTTTCACAGATTGCGTTGCTTTTGGCGATTAAGCATGATATCTGGGATTCTGACAGGTTAAGACAGGGAGGACTTATCAAGAGTGTAAAAGATGGCCACAGAAGGTCCTTCGAACTTAATGGCAAACTCACCAAGAAACTGGAAGACAGAATCAGGAAAAACCCGTTGTTTGAGGCATACTTCGACGCAGACGGAAATCTGAATAAAGAAGCCTTCCACAATTTGATCCGTGAAGTGCTTAGCTCATGCCTTATGAACGACAGGGAATATTATAAGGAGAAAAGCAGTTATGTCGTAACGGACGAAGACAGCGGAAGCCCCCTGCCCGATACCATATTCGGAAACAATATAAGAGCCGCCTGCATAGCCGCGAAACACGGTTGGGGATTAGAGAAGATAGAGGACGCACTAATTCAACATTCATATATGAGCGTTTCAAGCGCCGATGTGTTTAAGCTTTTTGGCTGGAATACAACACACGGCACCGGCACTGCCGAAGGCGTCAAAAACTCTATTAAGAACATGAACAGTGAGCGTGTGACGGTTGCGGAGGAAACGGGGCTTGTGAACAATATGCATAAGGTGTTAATAGGAGAAGAGGCAACAAAGGAAGAAGGCGTAAAGACGGTTCGTGAAAGCCTTGAAGATGGTACGGATGCAATCGCTCTTACAAGCACCTCAAGAGATATGTGCCACGATATGGCGATACGTATAGAGAATGAAGGTACCGGTGTACCAATTTATTTGTTGATAAGAGGCGAAAGTGAAGCAAGCCTTACATGCAGGATGCCGGACGGCAGATATGTAAACTTTGCAGAAGCTGTAGGCATAGCTAAAGCTAAATTCAAGAAGGGCGAGAAAATGATAGTGATTATACAGGGCATGTCTACCGGAAGTAACATATTTGAACTGGCGGAAGGGCAAAAACGCAAAGCGGACATTATAACATTCGGGCTTACAAATTACGATAACCTACGCCAGATTTGCGGCCGAACGAATGATGCAGGTAAGACTAGAGCACAGGGGGGGCGTTTTGTACAACTTGTTAATCTGTACGATAGAGACATAAAGGATTCGGAGCGTGCCGATTTCATGACCCTTATGTCCAAAGGAGACTTAAAAGGAATAAAAGAGATGGTTCTGTGCATACAGAAGACGATGAACAGGGAAATGGATTCTTCAAGGGCAATTCAATTCATGGAAAAATCCGGATTTTCAAAATCCAGAATGCAGGAAAAGATATCCCTGATAGTGAAAGAAGGAAAGAGAGCACTATCGCTTAAGGATATCACGTCAGGGAATATACCAGTTACGATAGGCGGTATAAAACTTATACCCGGCGTTTCATCCGACACTAGCGATGAAATACAGTCTCTTCTTATAGAGCTGACAGAGAGCGGGGCAGCACAGCTTGTTTCGAGGAGCAGAAATCTAAACGGCGAATATTCTGACCTTATAATTTCGCCGGATACAGAGCTTACCCACGAAGGAGTAGAGTTTATTCACAGCCTGCTCCTTGCGAACCGAAAATTGAGCACAGATAGTGACGGCCGACAAATAGCGGAGTTGATGCTGGATTCTATTGGAATGAAAAGTCGCGCGCTTAGCCAGTTCCAACAGTCTGAAGCAACAGCTGCAGGCGAGAAAGAAAATGTCGGCGCTACAGTAGAATTTGTAAAAGAACTTAGATCTAACGGCCTATACGACGCCATAGCGCCCATAGATATCGTTGTAGATAACTTAATTTCTGCCGGCATGTTATTTAATATGGTTAGAGATAAGGTACCAATAGGAAAGAATGAACTAAAGAGGATTCTATATGCATCCGATGCCGTAGCTACCTTTATGGCTGATTACATGGATAATACCGCCGTCAAAGACCTACGTAAAACCGTATCAAGCTTGGCAGAGGTCAATATGTGGGAAGATACGATAACGCGGCTTGAGGAAACCTTAAGCGGTATAAACCCGAGTTCAGAAAGAGGAAGAACCATACAAAGGAATCTTAACGTTGCTAAAATGAGATATGAGAGGGCTATGGCAAAACTTAATGCGAAAATCGGTTCAGCCAAAGATATAAATAAAATATCCTTGTCACAACTTAGATTATCAGTCGCCCCCGACATAACGACCGATGACGTAGAACGTATGCAAGACGTCGCGCGGAACATCGAGGAACGTAATAACGCCATTCTGCCGAGGATATCCGTGCGCGACCTGTATAACGTTGTAAGAGGAAAAGATACAATCGAAAATCTCGAGAAGACGCGGCCGGAAGCGCCGCGAGTACCACGCACAGGTTTCGACCATTTTTATAATATCATCACAGGCCGCTCCAGCACAGGAAAGGTCGCAGATATTGCGTCGAACCTCGTCATATTCGGCGCATTATGCGCTTTACCGCCTCTTGGTATCGGGCTTGCTGCAGGGAAAATATTGCTAAGAGCGGGGACAGAGGCATATGTCACGGCAAGCGCGTATGAAAATGCCCCGGCAATGGTGGCGAGCATAGGGCTTAACATAGCCATAAATCCGGGCGTACGAAAAGCCCTAGCCGTTTTCTTTATCCAGACATTCAAATCATTGCCTACGGCAGTATTACAAATTGCCGTGCCGTTAGTTAAACCGTCTATTTTATTCATAGGGGTAGCTTCCGCGCTCTACGCTTCTGTGAAAGGATTAGCAGGTTACATGACACAGAGAACAGGGCATGCCGTGAACATAAAAGGCTTCAGATGGCTGGATACATTCTTTAGGCCGGTCAGCCAGACAAACGAATCACCATATGTGGTTAAAGCAAAAGCGCTGATAGCGGAATTAGGCGAGAATATGACCGTTAAAGACCTCGAGCAAAAAACAGAAAATCAACCGCATTTAAGAAGGCATGTACTTATACAACTCAATCCCACGATGAGGCCCGAAGATACAGAAGCTATGATAAAGAACCATGTGGAGTCAAAAAGATATGAGCAGGCGGTTGAGACCATCCAGAATGAATTAAAAACACTAGAAGCCAAACGTGACGCGCTTAAAGATGAACAGGAAAACATAATTCAGAATATATTGCGCAGTAAAGAAGCGCCTGTAAAGCCAGCGGATAAAGAAGCCCATAAAGCGCGCGCGCCTGACGCGGAAAATAAACGTATAAAGGCCATTGATAAAGAAATAGAAGAATTAAATGGCAAAATAGAGTACGTGGAATCCAGACAGAAAACACTCACTTCCTTACCCTCGCTTATAAAAATAATACAAGCCAAGAATAAATTAGAGAAGATAGCGCACCAAAGCCCGCAGAAAGAGACTCAAGAAAATCCTCTCAATCTAAGATATGACGTCTATAAGGAGAAAACAGCTTCATTGGACGGATATCAGCATAATATCCTTCTTTATTTACTAAAAGGCGACACAAAAATATTATTAAGGGCAGATGATAAGATAGCAGACATCATGGATGACGGAAGAAAATGCATAGGGACGTTCGGCAATATCGCTACGACAGGAGAGATTTTACAAGCTGTTTTGGACAGAGACCGCGGTGAGGGGGTGCCGGCTGATATAACAACCTTCGCAAGATTGGCGAAAAACCTGGAAGAAAGAAGAAACCGGCTTAATATACCGCTTACAGATGAAGAGAAGAAGATAGTTGATGTTGCCAGATTGACAGTGGACCGTATCCCACGGAATAGGACAAAAGGTGAAAATGTCGAAGACGGCTCAGACGTATATACATCCGACGTCGCCGCGTTCGTTAATCCGTTTATTATGCCTAGCAAGGTATCAATAAATTACGATACACTCGAGATTTTCTTGAAACTCGTATCCGGCAAATCCGGCATTTCCGTACCCGCGGCGATGAATGACTACCTTAAGAAAGAAAAAGGTTTGATGAGACGAGCGGTGGCGGCCGGCAGAGATGCGAGTACCCATAGAGAGAATATAAGAAATGGAAAAAGGATTTTCAGAGCATTATTAACAGGCTTAGCCGACAAGGTTAAAACGAACTTTACCGACCCTATAGCAAGGCATTTAACTTCTACGCTTGAGCAATACAAGCGGTTGACGCATGCCATAGGCGCAATTGATGATAAAAACATGATAGCTTTCATAAACTCTCACGCGGCCGAGTGGCTATTCGATGATGACGGTAACCATGTTTATTTAGACGGAGCCGGAAAAGGCCTCGCTGCGACACTGTTGCAGAATGAACACGTGGATAAGGATAATATAATCGCAATAATCGACCATCGTTTATCCGCAATACAAATATTCGCGGGGACAAATCAAGACCTGCTTGATGAGCTGGAACCGCTTCTTGTGTCAATGGAAGACAAGATGGCGAGGATGGAAGAAAGGCTGCAAAAACTACCGGAAGAATTAAGGGGAATGCTGCGACAACAAATGCTTTCTTATTTGAGAGAAGAATCACCTTCCTTAAGCGAAGGCCAACAAGAAAAACTAAGAGACATACTTGTTTCGGCGCATATAAGGCAAGGAAACGAATTGTATTATAACAGAGGAGAAAATGTTGGGGCAGAAGCGTCTTACAGGAAGGCGCTGGCTATTGCATCCTCTGACACAAAGAGCGGTATTGCAGACACAATACTGGAAGTTATAGATTCTCAAATTAAAAACGCGACTGAATGGACCGACAAGGTTGCGCTTGCGCTACGCAAATTCCACTTTATAGACGAAAACAGGGAGTCTATCAATCCTGACGCTGAATCAGAAGTGAAAATGGATTTGGCGCAACTAAAGACAGAAGCGCCCGATATATTATTGAAAGACATGTATATCAAAGCCATAAATAAGGTGTTGGGGAAAACCGAAGAAAAGAAATCTAAAGTAAAAAGACTGTATGATAAGGTTTCCGGAGAGATACGGGTTTCGAAAGAGATTATAAGAGATATGCTTAACGGAACGCCTCTTGAGAAAGCCTGTGTAGCGACACTTGGCCTGGCGGGAGTTATAGTTCTTTTAAAAGCCCCGATAATCGTTCAGTTATTAGTTATTACATATCTTACCGTCAAGTTTTTAACTATGGGTAGGAGAGGCAAAGAAAAAGCGGAAAGCTCAAAACCCGTAGTAGAACCATCGGTGCCCAAAGAAAAGGAATCGGGAGAAACACCTGAAACCAAACCGGAAGCGCCCGAAGCCAAACCGGAAACACCCGAAGCACCGAAGGATACCAGTGATATCATGAGGGTAAACGATGCCCTGGGTTTAGTAGAAGAGGCGTTGTTAAATGGTGATATCAAGGGTGCGATGGAGCGCTTGCAGGAAGCGCGGGTATTGTTAGGCAATTGTCAGCCGGGCATTATAGGCACTACAAGAGAGCTTACATTGCGTCAAATACAGGAGCAT
Source organism: Candidatus Omnitrophota bacterium (assembly GCA_016927795.1). Classification (GTDB taxonomy): domain Bacteria; phylum Omnitrophota; class Gorgyraeia; order JABMRN01; family RBG-13-46-9; genus JAFGLX01. Next base: position 2,950 of record JAFGLX010000049.1, on the reverse strand, counting down.
ATCGATGCATTAGAGCAAGAAATTAAAGATATGCTGACGGTAAAGGCCACCGTCGCCAAGCCGGTTAGAGTCGATCTGTCGGCGCCAAAAGAAGAGAAAGACGAACCATCCGATACCGCCGTAAGACAGGCGGTTGAAAACTTAACCGAGGCCGATATGATAACTTATTCGCAGGATGAGCATCCTGAACTCGGAGACGGACAGGTTCGTGACGGATACGTTTACACCTCCGGAGCCAAGAAGGGCTTTAAAGCAAGAGAGAATATTCTTATCACGCTTGATCCACAGATAGACCCTGAGCTTGCCGACCACCGCTTAAAAGCGGAAAGATATCTGGCAGAAGCGCTTAGCGATCCTTCCAGAGTGTCCACCGTAAGGAAGGTGCTGGAGCCTGTAGCAAGGAAGCTCTTCAACGTAGCAAGCATAGATGAGCTTGATGAAGAGGCCGTAGGAAAACTTATCATTGTGCGCATTCTGATGGATTACATACACGAGAACATAAATACCGGAAAGGAAGCGGACAGCGCCATAAAGGAATTAATAGTAAAGAACTATAAAGGCAAGGTTATAAGGCTCGGAGACATACTGGCCACCGGATACGGCGTATGCAGGCATGTAGCGCCGCTGTTATATATCCTCTTAAAGGGCGCGGGTATAGACAGCGAGCTAAGGCGAGGCGTGACAGATCTCGGAGGACGTCATATATGGCTAAGGGTCAACATAGGCGGCGTATCGGTTAAGGCGGATCCGAGATGGAACGAGTTCAGGCTTCCGAGAAAGCAGGATCCTACGAAGACAGTAGCCGATGAAAACGGCGTCTCCTTACAGATGAGGCAGGTAAAGGCAGAAAACTGGAGCAAGATTACGGCGCAGCTTGAAGCTAAACCTGGGACACCCGAAGCCAAACCGGAAACACCCGAAGTGCCGGCTGAGAAGGACCTTTCGCGTTATTTCAATGACCTTATGAAAGAAGTAAGCGGCAGAATGGACGATATTGAAACAGGGCTTGGACAGATGAGCGAAATAGACCTGACGAAAACGCTGAATATCGTCTTAAATAAGTTCCATGAAATATTCCTGTTCTTAATAAATGAGGACTCGTCTCTTGAAGAGTTTGGAGCTGCGTATGTTGCTTTTGCTAAATTTATGGCTTTTGCCAGGGCAAACATTAAAACAAGGCTTGGACCCGTTGCATGGGAAGACGTTATTAGACGGGTGAACAGAATCGATGGCTACAACGGCTGTGCGTATATGCTTAAACGTAAATTTGGATTGCCGGAAAATATCGAAGCCGAAAAAGTGGCAGAACTTGCCGCCCGCTCCACAGAGCCGCGATTTAGCGCAGAAAAAGACAAAGTTGAGGCGCCTGAAGCGGAAACCGAAGCACAGAAATACAGCCCGATTATCCCGCTTGGCGAACACGCAAAAGTCGAAAAATTAGAAGATAATATCGAAAGTTCCCTTAGAGATATATTCGGTGTTGATGAATGGTCGACCGGTTCTTCCGGAAGAAGGACCTATTTGCCTAACCAGTACGGTATGCCGGCAGATTTTGATTATGTGCTCCATGTGGCAGATTTTGACGCGGAAGCAATAGACGCCAGAATGTTTATGTTACGTAACAATGCTATTGAGCACTTAAAAAGTATTTATGGCGATAACATAGTGATAGTTGTTCATCGGTTCAGAAGAGGAAGAGCCGGAACATACGGGCAGGCGTTTCTTACAGTTCACCGCTTACGCGCGGGAGAAACAGCCTCTCAGGCCCAGCTTCGTTATCAACGGGCAGGCTATAGAAAAGCAGCCAAGGAATCGCTGTTAACTATAGATTTGACATTTGATACGCAGCTTAACGGAGTAGAACGTTATACCCAGGAATACAATGAATATATCGGTAATATTTTAAGCAAACTTAAACCTGAAGAGCAGGAAATAGCCCGGGAATATCTAACTGACCAAATACGTTATTTAAAATATTTATTCAGTGATTACTCTACGTACAAAGGAGAAGAAGGCGGTTTAAGAGGCATAGGGATAGAGGTTCTAGTGTTGAATTTTGACAGAAACGTACCTTTTGATAACTTAGAACAGGCGCTTAGCGCGTTTGACGCTGATAAAGCTCTCCAACGAATTGCAACTGAGGGAGAATGGCTTACCCTGAGGCATCCGTCGATCAGAAAAGATCTGATACGGTCATACATAGCTCGCGGTAGCATACCGGACTTTGCTTCGCTTGTCAAAATAGCCCGAACGAACATAGGTAGAAAGAAAGTATTTACAATGGTCCGGCAGCTTATGATGGAACTGGCGGTGCTGCACGCAGAATTTAACATTGCTATAAAAGAAGGACAGACATCGTCCGCACGCGAAATACTTAATTCTATAACAAATAAGACATCCGAAATTATTCATTTGTATGGCAGAAAAGATGCATTACGCTCAAAAACGGTAGTCGCCGCACGCAATATCCATGTTCGTTGCCAAAAGAAATTCGCAATGCTATATCAGTCGGCCAATCCACCTTTGAAGCGGGAATTATCCCTACCAAAAGTATTAAGAATGATATCGGGGCGCGAATCCGTTAGAGGGGTGTTTAGCGGATTATTGTGGACGCACCGTACCGGCACAAGGGCGATAAGAGATATATTTGCCACAGGCATACTTAAACCATCAAGGGCTACAAAACGTCATTATCGCGGTCTGAATTTCCGATATGGCCTTGACTCGGAATACGGTGAAGTTATTATAGTAATGAAAAATGGTTTTGAAAAGAAATATAAAGGTGTAAACGGCAGGAAGTTTAACGATTTCTTCCGGAAAGCCGAGCTTTATTACGGAAGAAAGATGAGTGAGGAAGAACTTAAGTTGAAAATTGCCAGAGATTACGATTTCAGAAGATATCTTTCTGACATAGGTCGCGATGAAGAAACGCTGGCCGGCATGGCGATGT
>JAFGLX010000048.1 GCA_016927795.1 Candidatus Omnitrophota bacterium | reverse complement strand
CGGCTATCCCCTCACCCACTTTCATAATAGTGTTTTTAAGATAGTCCTTGCTCAGGCCTTTGCTGGCCTTGGTAACAAGGAGGCTCCTCGAGCTTTCCAGAAGGCGAAGGTTGCATATCCTGGAGCCAAAGAGAATAGGCGTAAGTTCTATGGCCTCCTTCAGTATCTCTTCAAGAGAGTTATCATGAGAGTACGCAAATTTCTTGTCAAGTTCCGATATGAAATCAAGCTGCTTTGTAACCTTGCTTAATTTCTTTTTGACCGTCTTTTCTACCCTTACTTCCTCGGTTACGTCTTCTACAAGTTCCAGGACCTGTGTTACCTCGCCCTTCTCGTTTTTTATCGGTGTGGCCGTAAGTTTGAAATCTCCCTTCTTTTCTTTCCCGTTTACGTTAACAATGATATTCCTGCGTATACTTGCGCATTCCGGTAAACCGTATTTAAATACTTTTATCGACGGACAACCTGGACATACACCCTTGCGCCTTTCATAAACTTCGTAACAGTGGCGCCCTTTCAGGAGGCCAAGAGGCCCAAACCATCCTTCCTGGACAGTGTTCATCCACACAATTCTTAAATTACGGTCTATTATCGAAAGCGCAGCTGGTATTGATTTGGTTATAACTGAAGGGTCTACTAGGTTCGCGGGAGCGTCAGCAAGACAGGACATTCCGTTCTTCTCATACATAACAGCCACCACCTTATGCCGCAGAGACATTTATTGCCAAGCAGTCAATGGTGATTTTTCTTAGACGCAGAGAAAAAAACAAAACACCGTTTACGGATGTTTTGTCTCTATTGAAAAATAAGTCCTATCTACCAAAAGTATATACGGCGAGATCTGATTAGTCAAGAGCGGGGGAAAATAATTGTTAGCATTTTATTCTCTTAACAGAAATTTGAGAAAATATGCATCCTGCACTTCTTTTTGTTTTAGCTCCGGCTGGTTTTATGCGACAAAAAGGCTTTTCGTCGAAAAATTCGGCTCGCTTGTAAGATTAACTCCAAGTCGCCGCAGGCCGGCCTCGTCGCCGGGGGTAGGTATGTGTGTCGTATGAACTTCGCAGTTTTTCAGCTCTTTCAGCTTCTGCATGGCAAGCTGGGCAGTGGGATTTGTAGCCGCGCTGATGCTTAAACTTATCAACGTCTCGTCGAGATCGAGGCTGAGAGTTTTGGCGCCGAGAACGTTTTTCTTTAAATTTCCTATTGACTCTATAATACTCGGAGAGAGTACGTGTATCCTGTCCGGTATTTCCGCCAATTTTTTTATGGCATTCAGGATAAGGCTTGAGGTCGCGTGCATAAGGGGTGAATTCTTTCCTGTAACAAGAGATCCGTCTTTTAATTCGATTGCCGCGCCGCAGTAAATTCCCTCATTTCCTTTTTTCTTTTTTCTTGCTTCTTCGCTTGCCTCACGCGCCGGTTTGACCACGCCTCTGTCTTCCGGTTTTATGTCTAACTCCGCGAGTATGGCCTCCACGCGTTCAACCGTCTTTTTGTCCACGAAGCCCAATGCATATTCGCATGCGTACCGGAAATACCTTCTGATCACTTCCTGCTTCGCCGCTTCCTTCACCTTTTTGTCGTTAATTATCCCGAATCCCGCCCTGTTAACACCCATATCCGTGGGTGACTTATAAACGGACTTCGCTCCCATTATCCTTTCCAAAATCTTTTTAAGAACCGGGAATACCTCCACGTCACGGTTATAGTTTACGGCGGTTTCCTTATAAGTTTCCAGATGAAAAGGGTCCACCATGTTAAAATCGCCTATATCCGCGGTAGCCGCCTCATAAGCTATGTTTACCGGATGCTTAAGCGGCAGGTTCCATATCGGAAAAGTCTCGAATTTGGCGTATCCCGAATTTATGCCCCTTTTGTGGTCATGGTAGAGTTGAGAAAGACAGGTAGCCAATTTACCGCTTCCGGGCCCGGGAGCGGTAACTATAACGAGGGGATTTTTGGTTTTTATATATTCGTTCGCGCCATAGCCTTTGTCGCTGACTATCAGATCCACGTCTTTAGGGTATCCTTTGGTAAAGCTGTGGGTATACACCTTCATATTACGCCGTTCCAGTTTGTTCTTGAATATTTTCGCGGCCGGCTGGTTGTTAAACCTTGTAATCACGACCGCACGTACCTCTATGGACATTTCCCTTAAATCGTCTATTAATTTCAGCGCGTCCACGTCATAAGTAATCCCGAAATCAGCCCTTACCTTCCTTCTCTCTATGTCTCCGGCATAAATACATAGTATAATATCCGCCTTATCCTTCAGTTCCTGAAGCAGTTTCATTTTTACGTTAGGGTCAAATCCGGGAAGAACCCGCGAGGCGTGCATATCGAAAATAATTTTGCCCCCGAATTCCAGATAGAGCTTATTGTTAAATTTCTCTACCCTTTCTAAGATAGCTTTCGTCTGTTGTTTTAAATATCTTTCGTTATCAAACCCCTGCTTCAACAGCATCAGCCCGTCTCCTTTCCTCATGATACTCCTGCAACGACTTTACGGTAATTTCGGCATTCTTTTTCGCTTCAATGCCTTCCACGCTGGCGCTGGCGGCTGCCAGTGAAGTTATGTAAGGAATCTTATACTGTATGGCCATCATGCGTATATAGCTGTCATCCGATTTGCCGCTCCGCCCAAGAGGTGTATTTATTATAAGGTGTATATCCTTGTTTTTTATACTATCCGCTATATTGGGCCTTCCCTCCTTTATCTTCTTTATGAAGTTGTTTTCTATCCCGTTATCCTTGAGGAAACGGCTCGTTTTTTCCGTCGCGTAAATCATAAACCCTAATTTCTTAAGCCTTCCGGCTATAGGCAAAAGCGCTTTTTTGTCCTTGTCGGCAACTGTAAGAAGTGTATTTCCTCCGGTGGGAAGCTTAAAACCTGTCGCTTCCTGGGCTTTATAAAAGGCAAGTCCGAAAGTATCGCCTATACCCATTACCTCGCCTGTAGCTCTCATTTCAGGGCCCAGGATAGGGTCCACTTCCGGAAACATGTTGAACGGGAACACGGCCTCTTTAACGCCAACGTATGGCAGTTTATATTTTTTAAGTTCCGGAAAATCCTTAAGCTCCATGCCCAGCATAACCATGGTCGCGATGCGCGCTATCGGAATTCCTGTCACTTTTGACACAAATGGGACCGTTCGCGAAGCTCTGGGATTGGCCTCGAGTATATAGACCTTACCGTTACAGATAGCGTATTGTATATTGACAAGCCCTATCGCTTTCAGCTCAATCGCTATCCGGGAAGTGTACCTCTCTATTGTTTCCAGATGCTCCTTTTTTATTGTATTCGTGGGGATGGCGCAGGCAGAATCCCCTGAATGGACACCGGCGAATTCTATATGCTCCATAATGGCTGCTACAAAAGTATCCTTTCCGTCCGATAGGGCGTCGACTTCGACCTCTATGGCCTCTTCAAGGAATCTGTCGATAAGCATAGGGTGTTCCGGGCTTATGTCTATGGCTTCTCTGGCGTAATTTTTCAGCTTTTCCTCGTCATAAACAATCTCCATGCCGCGGCCGCCTAAAACATACGAAGGCCTTACCATAAGCGGATAGCCTATTCTCCTGGCTATCTTAACGGCTTCCTCCAGCGAGCGCGCCGTGCCGCTCTGCGGCTGGGGGATATCAAGCTTAATCATTATCTCCCTGAAACGCTCCCTGTCCTCAGCCAGATTAATGCTCTCCGGCGTGGTTCCTAAAATCCTGACGCCGTTATCCTTCAGTTCCTGCGCGATATTAAGGGGCGTTTGCCCGCCGAATTGCACTATGACACCTTCCGGTTTTTCTTTTTCATAAATGGTAAGGACATCCTCTACCGTCAGGGGCTCAAAATATAATTTATCCGAGGTGTCGTAATCGGTAGATACGGTCTCCGGATTGCAATTGACCATAATTGACTCGAATCCCTTATCGCGAAGAGCGAAAGCCGCGTGGACGCATGTATAGTCAAATTCTATGCCCTGGCCTATCCTGTTCGGGCCTCCCCCCAGTATCATAATCTTTTTGTTTCCGGAAACCGGAACGGAATCCTCGGTGATATAAGTGGAGTAATAGTACGCGGCGTTTTTGACTCCGCTCACCGGCACAGCCTCAAATCGGCCGTGCTTACCCAGCGATATTCTCTTCTTCCTTACGGCGCTTTCCTTGACGGAGAAAAGCCGCGCTAAATATCTGTCTGAAAATCCCCACTCCTTGGCTTTTATCAATTTATCATTCGGCAGCTTTCCCCATTTGCATGAGATAAGTTCTTCCTCAAAATCCACGAGTTCCTTCATTTCGTTTATAAACCATTCGCCTATGTGCGTTAAATCATGAAGCTCCTGGACGGAAACACCCTTGCGAAGGGCTTCGTACATAAGGAATATGCGCTCACTCGAAGGTGTCGCAACCCTTACTTTCAATGCCTCTTTCGACAGTGTTTTAAAATCTTTGGCGCCGCCCAAGCCATACCTGTTTATCTCCAAAGAACGGATGGATTTCTGAAAGGCCTCTTTAAACGTCTTGCCTATACTCATCACCTCGCCGACCGCCTTCATCTGGGTGCCTATTATGTCCCTGGCACCCGGGAATTTCTCAAATGCCCACCTGGCGAACTTTATTACTACGTAATCGCCCCATGGCTCGTATTTCTCAAGCGTTCCCTTTCGCCAGTACGGTATCTCATCCATTGTCAGCCCCGCGGCGAGTTTAGTGGAAATCCGCGCTATGGGAAAACCCGTGGCCTTTGAGGCCAGCGCCGATGAGCGGGATGTTCGGGGGTTGATTTCTATTACGACAAGCCTGTCGTCGGCGGGGTTATGGGCGAATTGTATGTTGGTTCCACCGACAACGCCTATAGCGTCAACGATGTTATAAGAGAGCTCCTGCATGCGTTTCTGCAAAGGCTCGCTGACGGTAAGCATGGGTGCCGCGCAGAAGCTGTCACCCGTATGTATTCCCATAGCGTCTATATTCTCTATAAAGCAAACCGTTATTTTCTGGTTTTTCTCGTCCCTTACAACCTCAAGCTCCAGTTCCTCCCATCCTATAACCGATTCTTCGACCAAAACCTGGTTAACAAGGCTTGCCGAAAGGCCCCGGCTTACTATAGTCCTCAATTCATCTATGTTGTATGCTATGCCCCCTCCTGTCCCGCCAAGGGTATAGGCCGGCCTAAGCACAACCGGATACCCCAGCTCTTTCACTATTTCCTCGGCTTCTTCCACAGAATGACATGGCGCGGATTTCGGCATGGGGATCCCAAGTTTATTCATTGTTTCCTTGAACGCAATACGGTCTTCCCCGCGCTCGATCGCGTCGGCTTTAACACCTATAATTTCCACGTTGTATTTTTTTAAAATTCCCGCTTTATGAAGGCTTGAGGCGAGATTCAGGCCTGTCTGGCCGCCTAAATTAGGCAAAAGGCCGTCCGGTTTTTCCTTCGCGATAATTTTCTCTACGCTTTCTACGGTGAGAGGTTCAAGGTATGTCCTGTCCGCCATGCCGGGATCGGTCATGATGGTAGCCGGGTTTGAGTTTACGAGCACGACCTCGTAGCCCTCTTCCTTAAGCGCTTTGCACGCTTGAGTGCCCGAATAATCGAATTCGCATGCCTGTCCTATAATGATAGGGCCTGATCCTATAATAAGAACTTTTTTTATGTCCTTTTTTCTCGGCATTAGGTCTCCTTTGACATTGCGCTAACTTCTTTGTTATCACCATGACACCGGTGTCATGCTTTATTGAGGGCATATTATATCATACGCTCGTATATGACACAATAGCGATATTCGCTTCTTCGGATGTACTATTTGACCTGTTTTGTTACATTTTTTGCATAATATTACGGCGATTATTGCCTATAAAATGTGCACTATAATTTATAAAGATTGGATTCGTCATTACCCCAATCGCTGTAATCTTTCTTTAATCCCCTACGGGGAGGGAATTTTAGGTTAGAAAAAATTTCACTCGCTGTAATCATTATTAAAAGGGATTACGGCGATTATTGCTCATGAAATATGCAACAGGGATTACAGAGATTGGATTCTTCGTTACTCCAATCGCTGTAATCTTTCTTTAATCCCCT
>JAFGLX010000047.1 GCA_016927795.1 Candidatus Omnitrophota bacterium | reverse complement strand
GGTCCGAGCGCGCAATAATCTAGCGCCTCTTCCTTTGTCAGGATACCTATACCCTTAGTGCGCGCGTGAAGCACCGGGTCGTCAATGACGGCTTTTTTAAGCATTGTCAAAGTCGGCACCAAAGAGTCTATTTTTTTGATTACCCCCGGTATGTCTTCGGGCTTAATATCCCTTCTTACGCCGCCCGGTTTAAACATGGCGTAGTTATTTCTGTTGCCGGATAAAATTTCCATTACGTCGAGTATTTCCTCTCTCAACTTCCACGCCCACATGAAAACCGTATTGTATCCCAAAAAATGGCCGGCTAGGCCGAGCCACAAAAGATGCGAATGTATCCTTTCTCCTTCCGCTATTATAGTCCTTATGTATTTAGCCCTTTCGGGAACCTCAACTCCCTCTATGTCTTCAACCGCCCTAACGTACGCAAACGGGTGGCTCGTGGAGCATATGCCACAGATTCTTTCAATAACGAAAGTCGATTGGTCAAACGTCTTTAATTCGGAAAGCTTCTCGATGCCCCTGTGGTTATAGCCCACTTTTACGTCGATATCAACAACCTTTTCACCTTCGACCGTAAGGCTGAAAAATTCCGGCTCTTCCTGCAGCGGATGATACGGACCTATAGGTATTATTGTCTTCGCCATATTATATTTTTTTTACACGGATGTAACGGATTTGAAACAGATTTTACGGATATCTGTTTAATCTGTTCAAAATCCGTTAAATTCCTGTTTTTAAACTCCTCTGTCCCTTATCGCTTTCTTGTCCCACTCTTTATAATCGCACCTTAAGGGATAAACGCCTTCCGGCCAGTTATCGGGTAAAAGAAGCTTACGAAGATCAGGGTGCCCCTTGAAGTTTATCCCCAGCATCTCGTGAATCTCCCTTTCTATCCAGTTGGCACCTTCAAAAACGGGTGCAAGCGAGTCTATCTCCGGTTTCGATTTTTCCAGTTTTACACGAAGAGAAATCAATAAATTTATCTCTTCAAAAATAAAATGATAAATAATTTCCATATGCTGCCTGGCGTCCACGCCTGAGGCTATGTTAAATCTTGCGCCCAGCTCTTTAAAGATGTATCTGGCGACTTCAACTATTGATTCCGGTCTTATATCTATATAAACCCTTTTGGGAGACTTATCAAAAAGTCCTATGATATCCGGTCCGAATTTTTCTTTTATGCCGTTTAAAACATCTTCCCGTATCATATCAAAACCTATAACTTATAACTTAAAACCTATTACCTATTACTTAGTTACTTAGATCCCGCCTTTACCTTCTCTATCAACTTCACCGCTCCCGCTATAATCGCTTCCGGCTTTGGAGGGCATCCGGGTATATAAACATCAACCGGTATTATTTTGTCCAGAGGTACGGGGCAGTTATAGCTGTGAATAAACATCCCCCTCGAAAGGGAGCACTCCCCTATCGCTACTACAAGGCACGGTTTAGGGGCCTGTTCGTAAAGCCTTTTTAGCCTCTCGGCCGACTTACGGTTGCATGAGCCTGTTATCAAAAGTACATCCGCGTGCTTTATACTTCCGGCAAGAATCATGCCAAATCTTTCAATGTCAAATCTCGGCGTCAGACAATCTAACACCTCGATATCACAGTTATTGCAACTGCCCGTAGAAAGGTGAAACACCCACGGAGATTTAAGTAACGCTTTTAGTTTTAGACTCATATAATTTTTCCAAACCCTAAACTCTAAACAAATCCCAGACTCCAAACTCAAATGTCCAAAATGTACGTTTTTGGCTTTGAGTTTGTTTAGAGTTTAGGGTTTCGAGTTTAGAGTTTATCATCTATAATTATAGTCCTTTTAAAGCTAATATAACCGCCAGTATGGCAACGGCTGTTACGGGCCCCCAGAAAAACCGAACAGCCTGGTCAATCCTCACCCGCGGATTAGTATTTCTTATTACCGTTATCAATGCCACAAGACCTATATATTTAAGTATTCCGTACAAAAAATGTACGCCGCGAAAACTGAATCCTCCCAGGAAGAGTATCATCAAAAAGAAAGGAAGCACAAACAAAAGCATGTTCTTCATAAGCCTGTAAAGGGCAAGCCCCGAACCGGAATACTCTATAAGGGGTCCGCTTGTTATTTCCGTTTCCGCCTCGGGTATATCAAAAGGAACCAGCGCTAATTTTGCCTGTGTGCATAAAACAGCAACGGTAAAACCGAGGACGCCGGACCAGGTACCTACTATAATCCCGTTATGCGCCTGAAAGAAAAGAATTTCCCCCAGCCTCACGGAAAATCCTGATTTTATAACGGGTATAAACACGGCCAAGAGAAAAGGGAGCTCATAGCTTAATATGAGCTTCATCTCCCTGGATGCGCCCAAACTCGCCAGGGGGTTTCCTGAGGCAAAACCGCCCATAATGATGCTTATCGACGGAATAGCAAGAAAGTATATGGCTACTATTAAGTCTCCTATAAAACCGCCTGTCCTGTCCAGATTATTCAGCCACAATAAAGTAGAGACCGCTATAACGCTTCCCAGTCCTATAAGAGGCGCCGTAAGGAAAACTATTTTTGATGCGCCTTCCGGTATAAGTGTTTCCTTGCCCAAAAGCTTTACTATATCTATAAGCGGTTGCAAAAGAGGAGGACCAACGCGGTATTGCACTCTTGCGGTAACCTTCCTGTCTATCCAGCTTGCCAATAGGCCTATGGCCGCTGTCAATAGGAACCCGTACACCAAGAGGTAAACAAGATACATCATGCTTTCTCCCATTCCCAATGAGTGGAATGCACTATAATGTTATTCCCGACCAGAAACGTATCGGCACCAAACTCACCTTCGGCCGGTCTAAGGCTTAATGCGCCGTAAGGGCAGGTTGTTATGCAGAGAGGCTCTTCTTTTTTATTCCTCCTGTCAAGACAGAAATCGCAATTATGTATAAGAAAAGGTACGTTTTCCGGATAAATGGTGCCGTATGGACAGGCATGTGAACAGGATTTACAACTTATGCAACGCATGTTATGCCTTATCAAAAGTTTATTTTTTTCTTTCTGTTGCTCGAGCGCGTCTTTAGGACAAGCGTTTACACAGTGAGGTTCCTCGCACCTCCTGCAGACAAGCGCATAAGCTGCCAGTTCCGCCACCGAAACTATCCCGTTATTGCCTGGATGATAAAAATAACTGCATTTAATCTCGCACTTATCGCATTTGCCCGACGAGCATATGTCGAGGTCGATATAAAGCCTTTTATCAGGGCCGCTCTTGGGCGCTGTGTTTAATTCGCCCTGATGTATTTCTTCCGCGCTCGTATTCATATCCGCGTTAATCCGTTCTTAAATCTGTGTGAATCCGTGTTAATTAATCCCAAATCTCATGAAAATTCTTTATTTTGTCGTACGTAAAAACCGGGCCGTCTTTGCACGCGTAATATGTACCTATCCTGCAATGGCCGCATTTTCCTATTCCGCAGGACATGTTTTTTTCCATGGAAAGATATATGTTCTCGTCCTTAAATCCCATGTCAACCAATTTTAGTGTGGTAAATTTCATTGCTATAGGAGGGCCGCATACAACCGCGATACCCTTTGCGTAATCCATATCCACACTATCAAGGATAGACGTAACAACGCCGACGTTATCTTGCCACTGGTTGTCGGCTACGTCTACGGTAAGCCTTAAATCCAGGTCTTTTTTTTGTCTCCATCCGTCTATTTCTTTTCTGTATAAAAGTTCTTTGGGATTTTTACATCCTCCCCTGAAAAATAAATTTTTAAATTCTTTTCTTCTATCAAAGAGTTCGTACATAAGGCTGCGAAGCGGCGCGAAACCGCACCCTCCACCAACAACCAATATCTCTTTGCCATTGAATTTATCAAGAGGATAGCCGGCGCCGAAAGGGCCTCTTACTCCTATAATATCGTCTTTTTTCAGCTCGTGCACCTTTTCGGTAACCCTGCCGACCCTCATAACGCTAACTTCCATTATGTCCTTTACCGACGGCCTTGACGACGGTGTAAAAGGCGCTTCTCCTACGCCCGGAATTGTAATCTCCACGAACTGGCCTGTCTTAAAGGTTATTTCCTCTTCGGGTTTAAACCTTATAGTCTTTATAGTAGGCGTCTCGGTTATTGCTTCGAGCACTACGGCTTTAATGGGCCTGTATGGATTATTCATATTTTTTATAACGGAAATTCCAATAACCAAGATACAATAACCAAATAATAACCAATTGCCAAGTTCCAATACCCAAACACCCGTCCATAACACAAGTTTGGTGATTGGTTACTGGTGATTGGAATTTGTTTGTGTCTTGTACCTTGGTTATTGGTTATTTCGATAGCATCTTGGTTATTTTTCATGTTTGACTAGTCGTTTCAAAACCTTTCGTATATCTATCTTTGCCGGGCATGCGGATACGCAACGGCCGCAACCGGTGCAAGCGTATACATCGGCTACCTTCGGGAAAAAATCGAATTTCTTTTCAAATCTGTTACGCAACCGCATCCAGAGCTTGCTTCTTGGGTTAGCGCCGCCGGCCACCCTTGCGAAATCTTTTATCATGCAAGAATCCCATATGCGTAAACGCTCCATTTTATCCTTATCCTTCTGGTCATAGAGTAAGAAACAGTGGCAGGTGGGGCATATGGTATTGCATGCGCCGCATTCAACGCAAGTTTTCGCCTCGTCCTCCCAGAGGCTGGATTCATAATTTTTTTTGATAATATCTTTGTAACTCTCCTGGCGGGGTATACTGTTTTTTTTGATATTCTCCTCTACTTCCCGTACGACATTGGTCCGCTTTTTTGCCCTTTGGGCGACCTGTTCTTTCTTAGCGTCCTCGAATAGCTGCGCATTTTTCTCAATGATAGCCTCTCCTTTAGGCGAGCCCGCTATGACCACAAAACCCTCCCCCATCTGCGAAAGGTTAATGTCAAAATCCCGCTCGGGATAGGGGTTAACGCCGAGGGCAAGGCAAAAACAGGTGTCTATCGCGAACGTGCAGTCTGCGGATATTATAAGGTTACGTTGACGTTTTCTTATATAAAAAGGGTCGTTGTAGTCATGGTTCTGAAATACATGGTCGTGAACCTTAAATCCTTTTAAATCACAGGCTTTAACGCCCACGACGGCATAAGGTTTTTCCTTTTTATCAGGTATTTCCGCGCTGAAATCTTTTGCCACCGATTCCCTGGCTTCAGTAAAAAATGCCTTAAGAGGCTCAAAAGCCCGCACTTCCCCTATTACTATATTGTCGTTTGAATCAACATACTTTTTATAAAAGCGCTTCTCGCCTTTTTTGACCGGGATGTATACTTCGTACTCGTTTTTTAATACATCAAGCATCCTGAAAAAATTATCTCTTGATATGTATAATTCCTTTTTATCTGTGTTCATCCGTTCAAAATCCGTTTAATCCGTGTTCCTATTTCTTATTTACCAAAAAATATGAAAGCGTTTCAAGCTCTCTTGAGAGATCGACGTCTTTTACTTTAATGTCCTCGGGTAGAGCAAGCGAGACAGGGGCAAAATTCAAGATGCATTCTATGCCCGCATCAACAATACGTTCCGCGACATTTCGGGCGTTATGGGCGGGGACGGTCACTACACCTATCGAAATTTTCCTGTCCTTTATGCACTTAATCATATCGTCCATATGCTGTATGATTACTTCGCCTATGCGCTTGCCTATTTTTTTCTGGTCGACATCGAAAGCCGCCACAAAGTTAAGGCCGTGTTCCCTGAAACCCGGGTATGTTAGAAGTGCAGAACCCATATGGCCCGCGCCAAAAACGGCCACATTCCAGATTTTATCTTTTCCCAGTATTTTCTCTAAAGCGTTTTTTAGTTCTGCGGTATCATATCCGGCACCGCTTACCCCAAACTGGCCAAAATAACCCAAGTCCTTCCTT
>JAFGLX010000046.1 GCA_016927795.1 Candidatus Omnitrophota bacterium | reverse complement strand
TTATCCTTAAAGGCCTTCTCAAAATTCTCTTCTGCGGTCTCGGCCGCTTCGGCACCGCAATACTGCGTAATAATAAGTTTCGCCAGTTTCTTCTTGGCGTCCCGCGGATGGAGCTCGCCGCTGTTTAATCCACTCTTTAATCTGTCAAGAGGCTCATCCGTCAAAAGCTCATAGTAACGCATCATAAGCTCATCGGATACGGACATTACCTTACCGAAAATTTCCTTCGGCGCTTCGTCTATACCTATATAGTTACCCAGGGACTTGGACATCTTATCGACCCCGTCGGTCCCCTCAAGAAGCGGCATTGTTATCACAACCTGCGGCTCAAGATTGAAAGAGCTTTGTATGTTTCTTCCCACCAGTAGATTGAATTTCTGGTCCGTACCGCCGAGCTCTATATCCGCGTTTAAAACAACGGAATCATATCCCTGCATCAGGGGATAAAGAAGTTCGAGAACAGTTATAGGCTTATTTTTTTTCAAACGGGTTGCGAAATCGTCCCGTTCGATCAGCCTGGCTACGGTGTACTTCGCCGTTATGTTCTGCAAAAAATCGATAAGAGACATTGTGACGCCGCCCGGCCCCTTGCCGAACCAGTGGCTGTTGTATCTAACCTCAAAGAGTTCTTTATTGTCTGTATGCAAAATTTTTCCTACCTGCTTAAGGTAGGTTTTGACATTTTTCTCTACCTCCTCAAAGGTCGGCGTCTTTCTTGTCTGGGATTGGCCGGAAGGGTCCCCGATAGTAGCCGTAAAATCCCCTATAAGAAAAATCACCCTGTGCCCCAGGTCCTGAAACTGCCTTAGCTTCCTCAAAAGAACCGTGTGTCCCAGATGAATGTCGGGGGCCGTGGGGTCAAACCCCGCTTTTACAATAAGCTGTTTATTTTTTTCCAGCTTCTTGCGTAATTCGCCCGTCTGAATTATCTCTACGGTTCCCCGCTTTATTATCTCTATCTGTTCGTTAACAGGCCTCATAAGAACCTATGCAAAAGGTCAGCCCTTCATGCTCAAGGCTATCTTTTTCTGTACGCCATCAACGCGTAATACCATTACGTCTATATCGTCCCCAACCTTGAATTTGTCCTCGATTTTCTCCCCCTCTCCGAGTCCAGATTCTGATATATGGAGAAGGCCTTCGAGATCCTTTTCAAGTTCCACGAACATCCCAAAGTTCGTGATTTTCATTATTTTGCCTTTTATGGCCGTGCCGGAGGCATACCTGGCTTGTATGTCGTCCCACGGGTCCGGCATAAGCTGCTTTATGCCAAGGGCTATTCTCCTATTAACACCGTCAACCGACAATACCACCGTTTCCACCTTGTCGCCTTTTTTCAAAACATCTTTTGGATGAGCTATCTTTTTCGTCCATGAAAGGTCCGATACGTGCACCAAGCCGTCTATGCCCTCTTCCAGTTCGACAAAAGCCCCGTAGTCGGTTATATGCCGCACCTTGCCCTTTATCTTATCACCGACTTTATACCTATCTTCTATACCCTCCCACGGGTCCTGCTCAAGCTGTTTTATGCCGAGAGATATTTTGCGTTCCGGCTTGTTTATATCTATCACCATAACCTCGACCCTGTCGCCTATCGCCAGGAGGTCGCTCGGTGAATTGTACTTTTTTGTCCATGAAAGTTCCGATATGTGAACAAGGCCTTCGATGCCTTTTTCCAATTCTACGAACGCCCCGTAAGGGGCGATATTTACCACCGTACCCTTGGCCTTGGTTCCCACCGGATATTTCGTCTCAATATCATCCCAGGGGTCTTTTGTCTTCTGCCTTAACCCGAGAGAAACTCTCATTTCCTCTTTTTTGAAATCCAGTATTACAACCTCGATTTCGTCTCCAACAGCCACTATTTCGCTTGGGTGGTTCACTCTGCCCCAGCTCATATCGGCTATGTGCAAAAGCCCTATTATGCCGCCGCCTATGTCAACGAAAGCGCCAAAATCCGTGATGTTCTTGACAACACCCTTTACGACTGTCCCTTTCTCAAGCGATGACAGGACCTTTTTCTTTTCTTCCTCTTTTTTGCGGAAAATCGCACCTTTTCTGGAAACAACTATATTCTTTCTAAGTTTATTTATCTTGAGTATCTTGAATTCCATCGTTTCCTGGCTGTTAACTCTATCTGTATCCTTGGTCACTATCTGGCTTGCGGGCAAAAACGCCTCCACTCCGACATCTACGAAAAACCCGCCTTTCACTTTTTTTATGATTCTTCCCTCGATAATGTCGCCTTCGGAGAAATTCTTGACTATTCTGTCCCAGCCGATAGTCCGTTCCACTTTTTCTTTGGACAAGACCACCATGCCATCCTCATTCTCCTTAGACTCAAGTAACACCTCTATCTCATCGCCTATTTTCATGTTACTCGAAGAGCGAAATTCGGACATTGGTATAATCCCCTCTGATTTGTATCCTATGTCAACCACTACCTCACCGGGCGTAATGGCGACAATTTTGCCCTTTACGATACTGCCTTCTTCAAGACGCACTATCGCCTTTTCGTAAATTGTTGAGTTCTTTTTTAATTCCCCGTTTTCTTTTATTTCATTTTCAACCATTAGATATCAAGCCTCCTTTAATCCGTCCGCAGTCAATGCGGTAGATAATATGTTTTTTGCGTTACTTTTACAGAACCAGGTCCCTGGAATCTGCAAGCCTTCTATTTGCGGACGCCTGACAGAATTTCAGTTTCTCGGCAAATATCCCGTAATAACCGTGTGTTCCGTAAACCCCGTTTCAAGTGGTTGAAGCCACGTAAGTTTGTTTCGGCTACTTGGAACGGGGTAAATTCCAGGCCGCTATTTAACTTTTCCTCTTATTTTCTCTATCACCTCATTTATCGCATAGATTGGCGTCGATGCGCCGGTTGCTATTCCTATCTTCTTTTTTCTTTTAAGAAGAACGTTATTCAAGTCGTCTTTCGACTCTATATGGTAAGTAAACTTATTTACTTTTTTGCAGGTATCGGCGAGCTTCGAGGTATTCGCGCTTTGTTTCCCTCCTATTATAATCATAGCGTCTGCTTTTTGCGCAAGGCGCCTGGCTTCATTTTCCCTGTCAGTTGTATTCTTGCACACCGTGTTAAAGCTGATGAGTTCTGTAAAATCCTTTTTTGCGATTTCAGACAAAATCTCCCTGAAATTAGAAACTGCGGCTGTTGTCTGCGCTATCAGGGCTAATCTTCTTCTTTGCAACGCATGAGGCCCGCGGATATTAAATGCCTTAGCCTGAAACTTGTCCTTAAGCACTAAAGAATTCTTGCCCGCTATCCCTGAAAGTCCCCTTACCTCCGGATGTTTCTTGTTGCCCACTATTATAATAAAATACCCCCGTCTCTTAAGGTCTTTCACTATTTTCTGGACCCTTCCCACAAGGGGACATGTAGTGTCGATATAAGAGAAGCGCTTTTTCTTAAGAACTTCCGGATTTATTCCGTGTGACGGTACAAGAACCGTGACGCCTTTTTCGTTTTTAATACCCCTTGTATTTTTCGCGGTTATAAGACCTTTTTTAGAGAATTCATTTACAACCTGCGGGTTGTGTATAATAGGCCCGAGTGAAAATACCCTGCGGTGCGTTTTGAGCGCGTCTTCGGCTATGCGAAGGGCCCGTCTTACGCCAAAACAGAACCCGGAATGGCGCGATACCAATAAGTTTGTGCTGTTTCTTTTGTTACGCATTTTTAAGACTCTCTATGGCTCTCATAACCGTCTCGCCTATTGACGCGTATATCTTGTCTTTGTCGCCGGAAAGAGCCGCGTTATCGCCAATCTCCAGTCTTTTTCCTATTTTTACTATTACCTTGTGAGGCTTTATGAATTTATGGCCCTTGGGTAAAACCTTGTCCGTTCCGGAAATGTACATGGGTATTATCGGCGCTTTTGATTTTGCCGCCAAAAAACCTATGCCGAGTTCCGCTTTTTTCAGTTTACCGTCTGCAGAACGCGTACCTTCGGGAAATATCCCGAGCGGTTTTCCATTTTTGAGTTTCTGCAACGCATTCTTAAGCGGGCGAAAGCTTCCCGAACGCCTGTCGACCGGTATGCAGCCCATGGCCTTAAACCATAAACCGAATACCGGAACCTCAAATAGTTCTTTTTTCGCCATAAAAACAAGCGGTGCCCTGCTGCAGGCCACGCCCATTACGGGAGGGTCCGCGAAACTTGTGTGATTTGACGCCACTATAAAAGCGCCGCTTTCCGGAAAGTTCTCTTTTCCCGTTATCTTAATCCTGCACAGCGTGACGAGGCTTATCCAGAAAATTGTGCGTGAGATAAAATAAACGGCTGGTATCATTTTTTCTCGTTTATTTTCTTTAAAATGTACTCTACGACTTCATCGACGGTCATATCGGTCGTATCGATCACCCGCGCGTCTTCGGCTTTTTTCAAAGGCCCGATGCTCCTTTTTTTATCCGAAGCGTCTCTGTCTCTTACATCCTTTTCGACCTCTTCGAGCGTTATCGAGAAACCCTTTTCTTTTAATTCGTCAAAACGTCTCTTCGCTCTCGTCTTAAAGGACGCATCCAAATAAAATTTGTGCAAGGCGTCCGGGAATACCA
Organism: Candidatus Omnitrophota bacterium; assembly: GCA_016927795.1. GTDB lineage: Bacteria > Omnitrophota > Gorgyraeia > JABMRN01 > RBG-13-46-9 > JAFGLX01. The sequence goes on along the minus strand of JAFGLX010000046.1, from coordinate 9,173 downwards.
CAGTGCCTATATCGCGTCCTTCCAGCACGGCCCCGGAAGAGCATGCCCCAAGGCTCCGTTGCAGTTTAACCATATTCTCCCTAACGCCTCCGATAGACGCCACATACTTTACCTTACCGGTAACCTGCATTGTCCTTATTGGTTCACTTACTTCTTTTTTGTCGAGGTAGACTCTAAGTGAGCCTCCTTCATCCTTTAGCTCTATATCCGTCTTCCTCGAAAGTTCTATGAGCGCTTTCTCGTCCATAAAATCCACGCCCTCATTTATGGCCTTTAGCGTAAGCGCCCTGTACATGGCGCCTGTGTCTATATATAAAAAACCCAGCCTTTTTGCCAGCCTCTTAGCAACTGTACTCTTTCCGCTTCCCGCAGGCCCGTCTATCGCTATCACATTTACCTTCCCCATTCTCAACGTATGCGGTCTCTGGACCTTTTGGCTTTATCTAAAAGCCTCCTTAAGCGTGCCCTGTCTTTTCCCCTTACGGCTTTATCAAGAACCGTAAGCTTATTCATAAAATCCCGTATGGATTTTATAATCGGTTTCCGGGCAGATAAAAAAATATCGCTCCACAGTTTGGGGTCAGAAGATGAAACCCTGGTCGCATCTTTGAGGCTTCCGGCGGCAATCTTCATAGAATCCCCTGTCTGTGAAAGCGTAAGGGCCAGTGAAACCGCATGCGGAAGATAGCTCGCCTTTGAAACAATATAGTCGTGTTTTGCCGGAGACATGATAAGGTTGCGGCAACCAAGAGCCATCCAGAATCTCTTTAATTTACCAAGGGACTTAACATCCGTATTTTTCGTTCTGGTCATTATAAGCGGAGCCTTGTCGAAAAGGTTAGCGTCCGCGTGCTCAACGCCGTTTTTTTCCGAGCCCGCCATCGGATGCGAACCAATAAAGTTCACCTTGCCCCGGGCAATCTTCTCTATCCCGTATACTATAAAACTCTTGGTACTGCCTACATCGGTAAGTATGGCGCCTTTTTTCATAAATTTTACACACTCGCCGGCGAGATGCACAATCTTGTCTACAGGCGATGCTATTATTACCAAATCCGCTTTTTCCACTGCTTTTTTTATGCTAAGCGTAGCCGCATCAACGGATTTAAGCCTAAGGGCTTTGCGTAGAGTAGACCTCCTCCTTGCCACACCTATAACATTCTGCGCCAGCTTTTTTTTCTTTACCGCAAGCCCTATAGAGCCTCCGATTAAGCCAACACCTATTATCGCTACTTTTTTAAACATTATCATTTTAGCTAAATTTTATTCGTAACTCGTCAAATAACTAATAACCGAGATACAAGATACAAACAAAACCCAATTACCAATATCCAATCCGCCCGCAGGATTTCCCGGGCTTGAGGCCGGGGGTCTCCACTAACCAAACCTATTTTTTTCGCAGTTTTGGTTATTGTGATTTGGTTATTGGTCATTGTTTGGTTATTGTTTCTTGTGTCTTGGTTATTTAAATTGCTCGTCCTACCGCTTTTGCGACTTCGCGCAATTCTAACATCATTTCGCTGAACTTCTCGGGATACAAAGACTGCACGCCGTCGGAAAAAGCATTTTCCGGACTAGGGTGTACCTCTACTATGAGGCCGTCGCATCCTGCCGCAACCGCTGCGCGCGCGCACGGCGGAACAAGCCCCCACTTACCCGTGGCGTGCGAAGGGTCTACAATGCACGGCAGATGGCTGAGATTTTTCACCAAAGGCACAGCGCTTATATCGAGCGTAAACCTTGTGGAATCCTCGAACGTCCTTATGCCACGTTCACACAGTATAACGTTGAAATTTCCCTCGGATAGTATGTACTCCGCCGACATGAGAAATTCCTTAACGGTATTCGACATGCCCCGTTTAAGCAAAACGGGCTTTTTCGACCTGCCGACTTCTTTTAAAAGGTCAAAATTCTGCATATTACGGGCGCCTATCTGTATAATGTCTGTGTATTTCTCCATGAGATCTATATTTCTCGAATCCATAAGCTCCGTAACTATCAAAAGCCCCGTCTCTTCTTTTGCGCGCTTTAGGTATTTCAAGCCTTCCTCTCCCAATCCTTGGAAACTGTAAGGGCTGGTTCGTGGTTTAAAAGCTCCGCCGCGTAAAATCTTGGCTCCTGCCGCTTTAACTTTCTTTGCTATATCTATAAGAAGTCCCTCATTTTCCACAGAACACGGCCCTGCCATAACAATAAGTTCCTCTGCGCCTATTTTCACGCTGTCTCCCAGGTCTATAACAGTATTTTCCTTTTTGAAATCCCTAGAAACAAGTTTATAGGGTTTCAATATGGGCATTACCTTTTCTACGCCTGGGAAAACCTCAAGAGGCTCAAGCCTTATAGCATCCTCTGCGCCTATCACGCCTATTATCGACCGCTCTACGCCTTTGGATATCCACGGCTTCAGGCCCATCTTTTTGATTTTGTCCACTACGTATTTAATTTGTTCTTTTGTCGCGCCCGGTTTTAATACTATTATCATCTTTTTCTCCTAATGAATAACACTTTGACAGATGGGAAAAACTTTCTACTTTTGCAATATTTCTTTAAGCGCCTTTATAAATACTCTATTCTCCTTTACAGTTCCTATGGTAACCCTTATGAAATTCTTGAGTTTCCACGGGCTCATTTCTCTAACTATAATACCGCGTTTTAAAAGCCTCTTAAATACGGTTTTGGAATTCATGCCTACGTCTATTAGAATAAAATTAGTTGCGCTTGGGACGTATTTTATCCCGAGTGAACCCAGTTTTTCGTAAAGATAGGCTTTCCCGTTTTGCACAAGCTTCAGCGTTTTGTCCAGATAAGCCTTGTCGCAGAGCGCCGCTATGGCCGCTTCCTGGGCCACGGAGTTAACGTTAAAGGGCTCTCTTACGCGGTTTAAACATTCTATTATATTTTCGCTTGAGAAACCGTACCCTATTCTTAACCCGGCCAGGCTATAGGCCTTTGAGAAGGTTCTGGTCACAATGACATTCTTTCTACCAAGGTATTTCATGGTATCGGGAAAATCCTTCATATTCTTGGCAAACTCAAAATACGCTTCATCGAAATATAGAATGGTATCCCTGGGGGCGCTTCGGACCAGGCGCTCTATCTCCCTTTTTCCCAGATACGTGCCGGCAGGGTTATCGGGATTGGCTATGAAAATCATTTTTGTCTTATCCGTAATAAGCCTTATTATGGCGTCTATATCATATCTATAGTTTTTAAGCGGCGCATATCTTATTTTCGCCTCTCCTATTTGCGATGCAATCTCATAGATAAGAAAAGTCTGTTTCGCTATTATTACCTCTTCGCCTTTAGCCAGAAAAGCCTTTACGGCCAATATTATAATCTCATCCGAGCCGTTGCCTATAATTATGCGTCCGGGCTTTACTTTGAAGCGTTTGGATAACTCTTTTTTGAGATAGAAACATCCTCCGTCCGGGTAACGATTGGCCGAAAGAACGGCCCTTCTGGCCGCCCGTATAACGGCTCCGGAAGGTCGCAAGGCGTTCTCGTTTGAAGCCAGCTTAATAACCTTCTTGAGCCCGAGTTGTCTCTTAACCTCTTCTATGGGTTTACCCGGTATGTAAGGTTTTATTTTCAATATATTTTTCCTTGCCAACATAACTCTTTTTCTCTCTACACACGGATTTTTTTGCGGATACGGCATAATGCCAAATGTTCAAATCCGAATGACGAATAAATGCTCAAATCCCAAGCTCCAATTTGGTCAATTATTAATTGGGATTTCATTCGTCATCGGTGCTTGGACATTGGGATTTTTACAATATCCGTGTTATTTGCCTACGGGATACGAACCCAATACCTTAAGATAGTTGCAGCCTTTACCCAGTTCCGCAAGAGCTTTTTTAACTTTTTTGTCTTTATAGTGGCCCTCCAAATCCACAAAGAAATAATATTCCCACGCTTTTAATTTAGAAGGCCTTGATTCTATCTTCGTCATATTAAGCATATTTTTCTTGAAGGGAACCAATATGTCATGAAGCGCGCCCACGCGGTCCTTGACCGAGAACATTATCGATGTCTTGTCATCACCCGTGGGTTCGGCTGAATTCCTGCCGATAACAAGGAACCGCGTCACGTTATGGGCAGTGTCCTCTATGGAACTCGCCAGAATCGTAAGAGCGTACTTCTTGGCAGCCAGGGAACTCGCTATGCAGGCATTATTTTTTTCTTTCGCGCATATTCCCGCGGCTTTAGCCGTGCTTGAAACTTCTATAAGTTCAGCTCTGGGCATATTTTTCTCCAGCCAACGCCTGCACTGGGGAAACACCTGTGGGTGAGAATATATCCTTTTGATTTTTTTCATATCCTTGTTTTTGGACATTATATTATGCGTAATCTCAAGATATATCTCGGCGCATATCTTTAAATCCGAATCCACAAACATATCGAACGTGTAGTTGACGGCGCCCTCTATGGAATTCTCTATGGGCACCACCCCGTAATCGGCTCTGGCTTTATCTACCTCGCTGAATACCTCTCCTATGCCGTCACATTCCAGGTAATCTATGCTGGAGCCGAATTTACTTATAGCGGCTAAATTGGTGAAGGTAAGGGGGGGTCCTAAATAGGCGACCTTAACGGCCTCTCCGAGACTTAGGGAGCCCGACATAATCTCCCTGTATACCGCTTTTACAGATTCATTTGAAAGCGGGCCTTTGTTCACACGCAACACATTGTCATAAATTTCCTTTTCTCTGTGCGGAGTGTATAAATCGTATTTTAATTTTTTCTTTATGTTTTTTATTTTTACTGTTGCATTGGCGCGTTCATTGAGCAGTTCTATTACTTTCCTGTCAATCTGGTCTATTCTGCGCCGATTCTTGTCCAGACGCATTTTCATCAACCTCCTTTAAGGGTTCTACCTCTAACAATTTCTCACCTTCTTTGTCAAATTCCAAATCATGTTCGCTGAAATCACGCAGCCTGGGAAGGCTTTCCAGACCCTTAAGGCCGAAACGCTTTAAGAACTCCTCCGTAGTACCGTAAGCTATAGGTCTTCCGGGCGCGTTTTTCCTGCCCCTTACCTTTATCAGATTCTTGTCAAGGAGGGTCTTTAATACGCCTTCCACATTGACGCCCCTTATGCTCTCTATTTCGCTGCGCGTAAGAGGTTGTTTATAGGCTATTATTGCCAGTGTTTCGAGAGAAGGCGCGGAAAGTTTCGTTTCCTCTCTCCTGAAAAGTTTTCCTATCCAGGGGGCAAATTCCGGGTTTGTCACTATCTGGTAGCCTCCGGCCAATTCGGCTATGCCAAAACTTCTCTCATGCTTAAGATAATCCTCTTTAAGCTCATATATGGCCTCTTTTATCTTATCCTCATTAAGGCCGTCAAGGGCTTGTCTAAGGTCATCCATCGTAAGAGGTTTCTGCCCGACAAAAAGAAGCGCCTCTATAATCTGTTTGATCATTTTCTCAGCCATACTGTGCCTTTAACTCCTATCTTTTCGCCACCTGTCACGGTTAACTGCGCTGCCATTCCGCGTTTTTCATTATCTCGATTTCGCTAAACGGGGCCCTCTGTATTACGACAACCTCTTTAAGCTTTACAAGCTCCAGAAGTGCTAAAAATATAGCGACTATCTCATTTTTCGGTTTTATCCTCCTGCCGTCGCGGGCGGATTTATCTTCTGTATAAAAAAGATCGTTGAAACAGACCTTCGTCCGCTCCACAAGAAGGTGTAGTATATCATGAATCTTATCGCTTACGGTAAACTCATCTTTCAATACCTGATGAAATATGTCTTTAGGAACCTCTTTCAAAATTTTTGTAAAGGCTGTTATGAGATCGAAAAGGCTCGCTTCAAAACCTTCTTCCTCTTCGGTATTTTGAATCTGCGTAGCTTGCGCCGGAACCCTCGCGAAACTATCCTTTTGCCTAAGCTGCATCTCTTTCAGATTGCCGGCAGCTTCTTTGAATTTCTTATATTCGAGCAACCTCTTTACAAGTTCTTCTCTCGGATCAGGTTCCTCCATTATGTCCTCCTCATCCTTCGGCTCCAGCGGCAGAAGCATTTTGCTTTTTATATGAATGAGGGTAGCCGCCATCAGGATAAATTCACCGGCTATCTCAAGATCCAAAAGCTCCATTACTTTAAGGTATTCCAGATACTGATCGGTGATTTTGGCTATCGGTATGTCATATATGTTGATCTCGTCCTTCTTAATTAAATATAACAATAAATCAAGAGGCCCCTCGAATACCGGTAACTGTACCTTGTAAGTCATATTTTATTTTATTTAACACGGATTTTAAAACACGGATTAAACGGATATCCGTTTAATCCGTGTTTTAGAGGTCGTGAAATACCCCGATCTTTTTCCGTACCTCTTTCATTGTCTCTAAAGCGGCCTGTCTTGCCTTCGCATTGCCGTCCTTAAGTATGCCCAAGAGCCTCTCTTTATCCCCAAGAAGTGCGGTTCTTTTTTTGCGTATAGGCTCGGTTTTCTCCAAAATTATTTCGGACAGCCTCTCCTTGCATTTAATGCAGCCTCTCTCGCCTTCACGGCAAAGGCGCGTTATCTCTTCCGATTCGGATGCGTTAAATATATTATAATAAGAACGGACATTGCAAACGTCCGGATGTCCTTTGTCGTCCAGGTGTATCTTCTTAGGGTCTGTTATCATCTTCATAACCTTCTTCTTCACGACTTCGGGTTTGTCCGAAAGAGCTATAAAATTATTCAGAGACTTCGACATTTTTTTGTTGTCAAAACCCAAAAGTTTCGAAGCTTTAGTGAGCATGGTCTCGGGCTCAGGGAACGTATTACCGTATAAATTATTGAATTTCCTTACAAGCTCCCTTGTTAGCTCAAGGTGCGCCGCCTGGTCTATGCCGACCGGTACTACGGAAGCTCGGTATATAAGTATATCCGCGGCCTGTAACACCGGATAGCCGAGAAAACCGTATGTCATTAGGTTACGCCCCTTCATCTCTCTAAGCTGCTCCTTATATGTGGGGTTTCTCTCAAGAAGCGCAAGAGGCGTTATGCAGGAGAGTATTATATCCAGCTCCAAATGTTCTTTTACGTGGGACTGCACGAAAATCGTGCTTTTATCCGGATCGATACCGCAGCTTATCCAGTCTGCCAACATCTCTATTGAGTTTTTTTCGAGCGACTTAGGATTTTCATACTCGCTCATCAGGGCATGCCAGTCTGCTATCATGTAGTAGCAGTTAAATTTTTCCTGAAGTTTAATCCAATTTTCCAAAGCCCCGACCAGGTGCCCGAGATGTAGGCTACCTGTCGGTCTCATGCCGCTTAACAACCGCTTCATACCAATCACAACCTGTTACGTTAGCCCAGTCTCCTTGTTATTTTTTCTATACGGAAAGCCTCTATAATGTCGCCGGCTTTTATGTCGCCATACCCCTCAAGCGATATGCCGCATTCAAACCCTTCTCTGGCCTCCTTAATATCATCCTTCACATGCTTCAGCGATTTTACTTTTCCTTTAAAGATAACTTCTTTATTACGTATAAGCTTAACGTTGTTAGAACGCGGTATAGTTCCTTTTAAAACATAACATCCAGCCACGTTACCGATTTTTGAGACATTAAAAACCTGCTTAACCTGGGCCCTGCCCAGAAAAACCTCTTTCATTATAGGCTCTAAAAGTCCTTCCAGGGCGGCTTTTATATCGGCAACGGCCTCATATATTATTTCGTAAAGTTTTATTTCGACCATTTCTTTTTTAGCTATTTCTTCGGCTTTCGGCTCGATTTTCACATGGAATCCTATTACTATTGCGCCCGACACAAGCGCCAGCATAGTATCGGATTCGTTTACGTTGCCTGTACCGGCATGTATGATGTTAAGTTTGACCTCGGCGGTCGAAAGTTCCTCAAGCGAAAGCTTAAGGGCTTCGATAGAACCCTGCACATCGCCCTTTATAATGACCTTGAGCTCCTTAATTGTACCCTCTTTTATGTGTTTATAAAGTTCTTCCAGGCTCATTCTCTGTATGCCCTTCAACCTACCGCGTTTTTTCTCTTCCTGTTTCAATAGTGACAGTATGCGCGCTTTCTTTTCGTCCTTAACAACAAAAAATTCATCGCCGGCTTCCGGCACGCCGGAAAGGCCCAAAATCTCCACAGGCATTGAGGGTGGCGCTTTCTCAACCCTTTTCCCCTTGTCATTTATCATGGCTTTTATGCGGCCGTAATGCATGCCCGTCAAAACAACATCGCCTACTCTAAGAGTACCGTTTTTCACAAGGACGGTTGCCACCGGCCCCTGACCGGTAGACAGTTTCCCTTCCACAACCACGCCCCTTGCCCGTATATCGGGATTGGCTTTTAATTCAAGAAGCTCCGCCTCAAGCAAAAGCATCTCAAGAAGCGCGTCCACGCCTTTGCCTGTTTTTGCCGAAACGGGGACGGTTATCGTTTTACCTCCCCAATCCTCCGCCATAAGCGCATGTGTCGAAAGTTGTTTTTTTACTTTATCCATATTTATATTGGGCAGATCGCATTTATTGATAGCTACTACTACGGGAACTCCGGCGGCCTTGGCATGGTCTATGGCCTCCACCGTCTGAGGCATGACACCGTCATTTGCTGCAACCACCAAAACAACTATGTCGGTGGCGTTAGCGCCCCTTGCCCTCATAGCCGTAAAGGCGGCATGGCCGGGAGTGTCCAGAAAAGTAATCTTACCTTTTTTGCCTATGTCTATTTCATACGCTCCTATGTGCTGGGTTATCCCGCCTTTTTCCTTGGCGGTTATTTTGGTATTCCTTATGTAGTCGAGTAATGAGGTCTTGCCGTGGTCAACGTGCCCCATGAGCGTAACTATCGGGGCCCTTATGCTCCAATTGCGTTTTCCTTCGTGTTTTTCGGCATCAATATGCTCTTTCAGCAGTTCTTCCTCAAGGGAAGGGGGTCTTTTTATCTCATAACCATGTTCTTTAGCTATCTCAAAAACGATTTCGTCGGCAAGCGTCTGATTTATGGTAGCAAAAATGTTTTTCTTGATAAGAATTTTTATCAGGTTGTTGACGTTTAAATTTAACTTCGTAGCCAGCTGTTTTACCGTAAGCGGGAGTTCCGTCTGGAGTTCCGCTTGGGGCGGAGTTTCAAGCGTTTCTTTTTTCTTCTCGGGCTCTTCGTGCTTCTTTTCTTTTATCGCATCTCTTTTTTCTTCTTTTTTCTTTTCGG
>JAFGLX010000045.1 GCA_016927795.1 Candidatus Omnitrophota bacterium | reverse complement strand
TTCTGCTTAGGGGATTAAACTATTAATATATAAAATCGGTTTGATTTACAAAAAGACAAAAGACCCGGCATATGCTCCGGTTATACTTTTTGTTCAAACACAAACTTTGAAAACCGAGGTTTTAGATATTCTGTTTATATACTAATGGAGCGGGAGACCGGGTTCGAACCGGCGACCCTCACGTTGGCAACGTGATGCTCTACCAACTGAGCTACTCCCGCATACGTTCTTTTTTTGGCGCCGAAACCAAATCTGTAAGTGGTACCCGCACTAGGAATCGAACCTAGAACCTTGACATTAAGAGTGTCCTGCTCTACCAATTGAGCTATGCGGGCACGTTATTTTACGAACTCGTTATTTTAGCACAATAAAATTGTTGAGGCCGCCCTGCCACCCTGCTTGCCTTGTCAAAGGCAGACAAGCAGGGTGGCGAGGTGAGCCGAAATCCCGATGCGCGCAAGCACATCGAGGGCTTATTAGTCTAATTATTATATCAAAATGTTAATATAAAACAAAGTAAAAGTTTACTAAAAAATGAAATTCTGGTGCGAGAGGGGGGAGTTGAACCCCCAAGCCCGAAGGCATACGGTCCTAAGCCGTACGCGTCTGCCAGTTCCGCCACTCTCGCCTGCCATATTTTAGCTAGATATTTCCTTGCATACCATTATACGGTAAAAAAGAGGCTTATATAGGCGGTGTTATTATACCCTTACCGGCAAATTTATTCAATGGATAATTCCCGTAGAGTAAGTTAACTGCATCCCGGAAAACCCGGTAGAATAGCCCTTTCAATGGCTTTAGAGACGCGGGCTTTTGCGCAAAGGTGAATAAAAAAGCCCTCTTCTTAATAAAGAGGGCTTTTTTAATTATACTAGCTATATAATCTACGGGTTAATTACTTTTTCATTCCCTTTCCTTTTTTAGCCATGCCGGAGGAGGGTTTTCCCATTTTGCCGAACCAATCATATAAACCATTTACAAAACCCATTGCGCGTTTCCCGAGTCCATCTTTTGCGGGAGCCATCTTTGGTGCTGCAAAAGCCGGCATCGAGGAAAGAACGAATGTTATTAAAACTAAAATAACTATCAGTCTTTTCATTTCTTCACCTCCTAATTTCACAAACATTCTTATTATCGATTATTGCGATTTATTGTTCAAAATCGATATTCCTTTGATGTAAAAGTGTACCTATTTATATACACTAGAATACGACCGTTGTCAATAGCGTTAGGGTAAAATTAGTACTTATGGTCTACACTACTTTCCACCGCGTAGTTAGCATAATAGGGTGACCACCTACGCGGTGTAAAGAAGTTAGTCGTAGAAACGGATATATCCAGGGGGTTAAACTGTGTTTATTGGATTTCCTCTCGAGAAAGAGGTGATGTTCTCAATTGTTGTATCGAGTATTCTCTGTAGCGCCTCTTTTGAATAAAACCCTATATGGGGAGTAAAGACAACGTTTTCTCTCTGTAGCAGAAAACAATTTCTAAGAGCCTGTTGAAGTTTTTCTGGATGGTATAAATCCTTTTTCTTTCTTAACAAAAGCTGTTTTTCTTCAAGTATAATATCTTCGCCTTCCAGAACGTCAAGCCCGGCACCGCCCAGTATTTTCTCGTCAAGCGCCCTGGTAAGCGCGGTTGTCTCCACAAGTCCGCCGCGGGCGGTATTTATAAGGATAGCGCCTTTTTTTATTTTGTTTATGTTATCGCCGTTTATCATGTGATGGGTTTTCTTGTTGTCGGGGGCATGGAGGCTTATTATGTCGGATTCCCCGAGCAGCGTATCGAAATCCACATATCTAAAATTCATGACTTCCGACAAAAAGTGATTGGGGGCGGGGTCAAAAGCGATTACTTTCATGCTAAAACCGACTGCCATCTTTATGACTCTAAGGCCTATGTGGCCTGTACCTACCACGCCGATTGTTTTGCCCTTAAGGTCGAATCCCATAAGGCCTTTAATCAAAAAATCGCCTTCCTTGGCCTTCAGGTACGAGCTCCTAAGATTACGGGCAACCGACAGGATAAGCGCAAACGTGTGTTCGGCGACGGTATTTTCCCCGTAGGTGGGGACATTTGACACCACTATATTTTTTGACCGGGCATAATCCGAATCTATATGGTCGAATCCGGTTGAGCGGGTAGTTATAAACTTAAGCTCGGGTAGACTGTCTATCACCTTTTTATCGATACGGGAATTGATAAAGGTTGAGAGTATGGAGGTGTCCCTGATTTTATCAAGTATGATGTCGGCAGTTTCTTTGAAACTTTTTACTTCGGCCGATTCCCCCAGGCCTCTTTTCAGATATTCGGCCTCCCAGTTGTCTTCGATATCCAGAAAGGATACTGTGTGTTTCATAAAAAGGGTTTTTTAGGACTGTTTGCTTGCGTTATGCCTGTCGATTTCTTCCTTTATAATCTGATCGATGTATTTGTCCGCCTCCGGCATATTGTCAAATATGTCAATTATAGGTAGGATTTTCATCGCGGCAAAAACTTTCTCGATTTGCGGTTGCAGGTTTGTCATGGCGAAAGTGGCATGTCTTTCCTTCAAGGCTTTTTTGGCGTGTACCACAACGCTTATTCCGGCGCTGCTTATATAGCTAACGCCCGACATATCTAGAATTATGGCCTTGGTCTTATCGTCAATAATCTCTTTCAACTCGTCTTCGAGCTCTCTATATGTATCCGTATCGAGCGACCCCTTGAGTTCTACATGGTACACGTAATCTTTTTTCTTTACGATTTTTATGTTTAACGCCATCATGACCCCCTTTTTTTCTGTGCAATACTTAGATATAGGGTGTTTATTATATCACAGAAAATACCGCTTATCCACGTTTTTCCACCTATGTAGCAAATCTAAACCACCTCCAACCCGGGGTTGGAGGTGGTTTTAAAATTTTATGCGCGGCGGGGGTATTTACTACTCGCTGTAGATGGCGGCGATTATTAAACCTTTAAGGGGGCTTTCAACCAGGCCTATAACGGCCATATAGATAACCCAGCCTGTAGCGACTGTCATAAAATAATACATCGAGAACGCGCCGGGTAATATGCCGACAGCCCATACACACAATCCAAAAACGAGACCTTTGACCAATCTATTTTTCCCGGGAATACCCTTATGGATCAACGCATAAACAACCACAAGAATTATATTAAACAAAAAGCCCACTATGTTAAACGCTAAACCGGGCGGACCATCCATCGGCTTCCAAACATTTGTTGGTTCAAGTTTATAGACCCAATTAAACAGCCATCCGCAGGTAAGCCCTCCTATAACCGCGCCAAATAGCGAAACCGCTACCGCAGCCATAAGCACTTTTCCTATTTTCATACTATGTCTCCATGTTTATAAGTATTGATCGTTTTCTGCCATTTGCTATTTTTCATTTATTGTACCCCCAAAACAAACCCGCTTCAAGCTGCAAATGAAAGCCCTGTTAAAAGCAGAGCTTTCATTTGCATACCGTCACGAAGTGACACCTATGTAAGGGGGATAAGATTTGATAAAGAGAAGGGGGAATGTCCCCCTTCTCTTATCATTTAGATTTCCTATTAGGAAGGGGGGGGTAACAGCTCACCCCGTCACTAAAGGTGGCGAGGTGAGCGTCATAGGGGGAACCAAAGGTTCCCCCTTGAATAGCTGAGGGCGCAAGCCTTTTTGCCTAGAGCAAAGCTCAGGCAAAAAGTCCCAGCGAAAAAAGCGCATTCCTTACTTTTTTCGCTGGGACCGAAGCATAAAGAGCGCGCCTGGCAGGACTTGCCTACTACGGCTCCCCACACATCCGAAGGATACCCATGTAAGAGGGATAAGATTAGCTAAGAGAAGGGAGAACATCTCCCTTCTCTTAGCATTTAGAACCTTCCTATTAGAAGAGGTATGACAGCGAGCCATTTCGCAGAAATGGCAAGCGCCAGAAGGGGGAAACCTAGTTTCCCCCTATGGAAATCAAAAACCCTCTTTAAAAAAGAGGGTTTTTGATTATTGGCGCGCCCGGCAGGACTTGAACCTGCAACCTAGTGGTTCGAAGCCACCCACTCTATCCAGTTGAGCTACGGGCGCATAAACATCTATGAGGCTCTACTTAAGCCCGTCTCGCCGAAGGCGGACGGGTGCGTGTTAGATTATTTTAAAATATTTTACGCTTAAAACCGTATGAAAAAATCCACAAACGGATTATCGGCTTCGCGTTTTATTTTCTTAAAATGATAGCTTATCGACGTAAGCGTTATGCCTACCGAGATAATAAATACCGCGACTATTATAGATAACAGCTGCGGATAAACCATGATAAGAATGCCGAAAATTATAAAAATTATGCCTACTAACATTTCGTTACCTCCACTACTAAACAGTGCACCAGAGCACCGGTCACCAGTCACTTGTGCGCTGGGCACCGGAGACCCGTTATCTAATAACGTGTTCGATCACTCCGCCCCCGAGCACAATGTCCTTATCATAAAATACAACCGACTGGCCGGGCGTTACGGCTTCCTGCGGTTTTTCAAAAATAACCTTAACCCCGCCTTTCTTCCTTGATATTCTGCATTTAGCCTCATTATGATTATACCTTATTCTGGCAAACGCCTCACGGGGTATTTTCCCGGTAAGAAAATTTGTCTCTTCCGCCACAAGGCCGTTACTTTTAAGGTCATTTTTTTCGCCGACTATAAGGCGGTTGGCTACCGTATCAATCGCAAGGACATAAAGGGCATGCCTATGCCCCACTCCGAGGCCGCTCCTCTGGCCTACCGTGTAAAAAAAAGCGCCTTTATGGTTGCCTAAAATTTTATCTTTCGTGTCAAGGATAGAGCCCTCCTCCGTTTTACGATTTATCCTGTCAGAAAGAAACTTTTGCAAGTTGTTATCCGGAATAAAGCATATGTCCTGGCTCTCGGATTTGTCACAAACGGGAAGGTGCGCGGATTTCGCGATGTTACGCACTTCCTCTTTCGTTAATTCCCCCAAGGGAAAAAGGATGGATTTAAGAGCTTCTCTCCGGATACAATAAAGAAAATACGACTGGTCCTTTCTTCTATCTTTTGCCTTCTTTAAAATATAGCTATCCCTTCTTTTTACTATCCTCGCGTAATGGCCTGTAGCCAGGAAATCGAAGTCGAGAGAAAGCGCTTTTTTAAGGAGAACCCCGAATTTAAGGCCCCTGTTGCAGTCAACGCATGGATTAGGGGTCTTCCCCCTCGCGTAAGAGGATACAAATCCGTCTATAACCATTTCTTCCAGTTCTTTAGAAAAATCCATAACGTAATGCGGAATATTAAGGCTATGACATACGGCTTTCGCGTCCTCTACGCTGCGCGGGGTACAGCATTTTTCTTTTTTCGCGCTCTCTCCCTTTATGCCAAAGCACATGGTAAGACCCGTTACGTCAAAGCCGTCTTTTTTTAAAAGATACGCCGTGACGGACGAATCCACCCCGCCTGACATGGCTACTAACACTTTTCTATGCATAATAGTACTAAATTTCGAAATCCGAATTTCGAAACAAATTCGAAATTATAAATACGAAACATATGAATATCTCTTTCGGATTTTGATATTCGTATTTCGGATTTAGGATTTCGAGTTTTGTTTTACGATTTTACGCACTACCTCGGCGGCTTTGCGGCCCGATAGAAACATGCCGCCGAATATGGCGCCCATCCTGGGAGAGCCAAAAACGGCGTTTGCGGTCATGCCGCATACGACAAGGCCGGGATAGATTTCTTTCGTATTCTCGATAAGTTTCTTCTCGCCCACCTCAGCCCACATGGAGCCTTCACCCAAAACACCGCCAGTACTTGTGCCGATTTTAATCCCGTTTTTTCTCTCGATAATCCTGGATATCTCGCTGTCATGGCCTGTCGCGTCAACGACAGCCTTTGCTTTCACGGATAGTGGATCCACATGCAATTTGGCCCATTTGACAGAACTCCAGTTAAGCACCACCCCGCATATTCTTTTATCCCTTATCACAACGTCCTCTACGTCTATAAGGTTAAATATTCTTACGCCTTTTTTCAGCGTTTTTGAGCAAAGCGTGGATATGCTCTCGAGCGCGTCCACGACATAAAGCTCGCCCTTATATTTCTTGTAAGTTATGCCGAATTCCTTTAAGATAGGAATGGCCTCTCGTTGAAAAACAATGCGGTTAAACATCATTCCGCCGCCCGGCATACCGCCTCCCACGCGGAGGTGCCTTTCGAAGATAGCCACTTTCAAATCGTGTTTCGCCAGGTAATACGCGCAAACCAAACCTGACGGACCGGCCCCCACGATTGCGACGTCAACATTAAACGAATCTATAAAATCCCTGGTAAAACTTTCCGTTATCGCGCGAGATATTAACGCTTCGTCCATTACTGCCCCCTTTTACATGGTAGAGCGCCAGTACACCAGAGCATCGGTACACCAGTCTACCAACGTGTCAGTTAAACACTTTTTTAAAATTTCCAAAGCAAATTACCTGTCTCTTAACGTAAATCTTGTAAATCGCATAGCTATCGTTAGTCAAATATTTTAACTTAAGGGAAAAATCTAAAAGGTATTCTATTTCCGCTAATGAACCTAGCGTTATGTTTAAAAATCTTTTTGATTCATTTTTGCCATGCCTTCCATATGCCTCCACAATATTGGTGGGAACAGATGTTAACTTTTCGCTGGTGCACTGGAGACTGGTGCATTAATTAATAACCGATAAGTACCGCTCCGCTCCATCCGGTAAAATAACTACGATAAGCTTTCCGGCATTCTCTTTTCTTTTACCTACCTCGAGTGCGGCCCACATGGCGGCGCCGCTTGATACACCGGCTAAAATACCTTCTTCGCGGGACAGCCTTTCCGACGTGCGAAAAGCGTCGTTATCGTCCACTGTTACGATTTCATCTATTAAATCGCGTTTTAGAACCTCGGGTATAAATCCCGCCCCTATTCCCTGAATTTTGTGTAAACCCGGTTTTCCTCCTGATAGTACCGCGGAATTTTTGGGCTCTACCGCGACCGCCTTAAACCCAGGCTTTTTTGCCTTTAAGGCTTCACTAACACCCGTAATAGTACCGCCTGTACCGACACCGGCCACTAAAATATCCGCTTTTCCTCCGGTGTCACGCCATATCTCCTCGGCCGTCGTCTTCCTGTGAACCTCGGGATTGGCGGGGTTCTTAAATTGCTGAGGCATAAAAGAGTTGGGGGTGTTTTTCGCAAGTTCTTCCGCTTTTTTTACCGCGCCCGACATACCTTGCTCCTTTGGGGTAAGGACTATTTCCGCGCCGAGTCTGGACAAAATCTTACGCCTCTCCAGAGACATGCTCTCAGGCATGGTAAGGATTAATTTATACTTCCTCTCGGCCGAAATAAGCGCGAGAGCTATTCCTGTATTCCCGCTAGTCGGCTCTATTATAACCGTGTCTTTCCTGATAAGGCCCTTCTTCTCTGCGTCCTCTATCATGGCAAGACCTATCCTGTCTTTTATACTACCTCCGGGATTGAAAAATTCCAATTTGGCCAGGATGGTCGCGCCTGCGTCTGATGCCATTTTTCTGATTTTGACTAACGGCGTGTTTCCTATAAGGGTTGTTATGTTATCGGCTGTACGCATATTTTCTCCTCCGGAAAGGATTTCCTCCTGTATCTTACCGGCTATATCGCATATCCGGCGGGTTAGTCTTGGCTATTGTGAAGCTCCACGGCCTTACAGCCGTGGTCTCTTTTTTTCTGTATTCCGCTCAGGCTGTGGAGCGGAATCCCGCCCAGAAAGCCGTTCATCCGCGCCTTCATAGGCGTGGCTTTCTGGCGGCAGGGTAACAAACCGGATGGTAACTGAATTGCGCCAGGGTTACATTTTAGCAGGGAGCATAATCGCGGTCAAGATTATATTTCGCGGTATTCGGGTGGGAATATATACAACAGTATTCCTACTTCGCGGCTGTAAGCTGGGCGTTATTCTTCAGGATAAGGTCTATGAATACGTCTAATATATTCGGATCAAACTGTTTGCCCCTGTTGGCCCTGAGTTCCGTGATGGCTTCTTTGGTATTCATCCCCGGACGATACGCCCTGTCGGAAATCATGGCGTCAAAAGCGTCGGCGCAGGCAATTATGCGGGCGAGAAGAGGTATTTCCTTTTCCTTTAATTCATCCGGATAGCCGGTCCCGTCATACCTTTCATGGTGATGCCTTATGGCAGGAAGGCCTTTTTCGATAAATTTTAAATTTGAGAGTATTTCAACTCCTTTCAGTGGATGCAGCTGTATCTCCGCTTTCTCGGCGGTCGTAAGAGGTCCTCTTTTATTAAGTATCAGATCGGATATGGCTATTTTACCTATGTCATGGAGCCTGCCGCAATAAGAAAGCATAACCCTGTCATTTTTCGGAAGATTCATGGCGCTTGCTATGGCAAGCGCGAACCATGTAACCTTTTCCGAATGGCCGCGGGTATATAGATCGCGCGCCTCAACGGCCGAAACAAGTGATTTTATGGTATTTATGTATGAGATGAATATTTTCCTGTGCGTCTTTACGTTATCGATCAATATGGCGAGGTGATTGGCGAAATTCATAAGAAGGCTTCTGTCCTCTTCTACAAACGCGCCCATTTTTCTGTCGTAAATAGACAGTGTGCCTAAAACGCTGTTTTTGAGCGTAATCGGCACGCAAATCACTGAATTAATGCCTTCCCGTTTTATGCATTCCATAAACTTGGATTCCCTGCTTGATAATACATCGCTTATTATCAAAGGCTTTTTCGTGGACGCGACGCGACCGGCTATCCCCTCACCCACTT
>JAFGLX010000044.1 GCA_016927795.1 Candidatus Omnitrophota bacterium | reverse complement strand
CCGAAGGTAACAGTTTTAATGCCGGTTTATAACGGAGAACGGTTTCTGCGTGAAGCCGTGAAGAGCATATTGAACCAGACATATACGGATTACGAATTGCTTATTATCGATGACGCAAGCCGGGATAGCTCGGCAGAGATCATTAACTCGTTTAGCGATAGGCGTATAAGGTTTGTGAAAAATAAAAAGAATATGGGCCAGATGAATACGATGAATAAAGGCTTGGGTCTGGTTTCCGGAGAATACATAGCGCGTATGGACCAGGACGACATATCGTTGCCCGGGCGACTGGAGAAGGAAGTAAAGGTTCTTGATGCCAATCCGGAGATACCCCTTGTTTTCAGCGATACGTATATCATAGATTCGAAAGGCAAGAGAAGAAAAAAGACAGTACTCGACAGGGTAAAGGCCGGGGAAAAATGCGATTTTAACGGATTTTTGAGGGGAGACTTCCATATTTGTCAATGTACCACATTGATAAGGAGAAGCATATTTGACAAGGTAGGTTTATACAATCCGGCTTATAAAATTACTGCCGAACACGAACTTTATCACTTCCGCATCCTGTTTGACCATGAGATAAAATTCATAAAGGAACCGTTAACCGAATACAGGCTATATGGCGGCAATACTACCTCTGACGTGGAGCGCACATCCAACGAAATAATGGACGCGATGGTCAAATTTACTAAAAAGGCGATTCCCGGTTATCAACAAAAACTTTTGAAGAATGCCATATCCATGCAACTGGCGACATTAGCGCTCTGTAAACTCTTTGCGCGTAAACGAAAAACATCAATAGCCACCGCTCTTAGGGCCATGCGATTGAATATACGTAATATTAAGGCCTGTGCCGTTCTTGCGTGTGCGTTCTTATTGCCGGATTCGGCAATAAGAAAGATTGAAAACCGCAGAAGACGGCTTTTAGGAGAAGACGTATGAGGCTGAAAATATTCGTAACCGTTTTTTTAATATATCTATTTTATGCAGCCCCCAATTTTACCTCGGCCAATACGACGCGCTATTTTGAGCTTACAAAGTCAATAGTGAAAAATAAGTCCTTTGAGATAGATCCCGCCTCAACCATGGATAAAGCCTTTTACAAAGGGAGGTGTTATATCTCAGCGGCCCCGGGTTTAAGTTTTATGGCCGTGCCGGTATACTATTTTATGCGTGGAATGGACACGGAAACAATACAAATGATTTACATCGTTCTTTTTTCCTGCCTGCCAGCCGCTTTAATCCCGGTTATGTTATACGAAATTTTGGGCCGGTATACGGAAGGAAGAAAAAGACTGCTTATAGTTTTTGTCGGAGCATTCGGCACAACACTGTTTTTCTATTCAACTAGATTTATGTGCCATGCCTCGTCAACATTTTTTATATTTGCAGGATTTTATTTCCTGCTCAAAGAGAAAAAAACATTTTTAGCCGGTATCAGTACGGGCATGGCAGTGCTTACAAATTATCTGTTGCTTATTGGTGCCGCGATTTTTTTATTTTATATTATTATAACACGCAAGGGATTGCTGAAATTTATCCTGGGCGCAGCACCCTTTGCGCTCATGTTTATGTACTACCACTGGAGATGTTTTGATAATCCGTTTAGCATAGGAGACGTAACCACATACGCGGTATTAAACGGTCCGCATAGTCTGGCAATGCCCAGGTTGAAAGTAATGTATGAAATGACGTTCGGCGGCTACAGGGGACTTTTTTCCTATATGCCTGTTCTGGCCCTGTCCGTCTACGGAATTTTTAAAATTAAAGGTATAGAAAAGTGGTTAATAGCCTCTTTTTCGCTTAGCGTGTTCTTTTTAGTAGCCGGGCTGCATTTTTGGGAAGGAGGCCTGTCGTTTGGCCCAAGACACATTATTTCCATTGTTCCGTTTTTGATAGTTCCTTTGGCCGGAGTTAATTATAAATTAATCTATACGTTCGGAGCCGTCTCAATATTCATAAATTGGTGCGGCGTGCAATACGGAGAGGCCAGCGTTTTCTATACAAACGTCACGACTTTTTTGGCAAGAGGGATGAATTCGCCTTTATTTGCCTGGATATATAGTTTAGTGCACGGAGAAGGTGCCAGGTATGAGAGCTATTCTCCGCTGGCGCCATTTGCTCTATTGATTTTTCTTATTTTTTTATTATGGAGATCCGGCGGAAATCCGGAGCTATAATTTAGAAGGATAGATCACTTGTTAAAGAGGTGCATATTTTGGTTGGCATAGGCTGCGATATAGAAAAGACCCAAAGATTTAAGGGTGTAATAAAAAACAGAGAGTTCCTCTCGAATATATTTACCGACGCGGAATTACAATATTGTTTGAAGCAAAAAAGCCCGGAGGCTTACCTTGCGTGTCATTTTGTGTGCAAGGAAGCCGTTTTCAAGGCATTGAGTTCAATGGGAGAACGTATCCCCCTTAAGTTTATTGAAATATTGACGAAGGGCAGAGGAAAGCGTTCTGTAAGGATATCTACCAAGGGTATGCCGAGAGCCTATAGAATATTCGTAGAGACAGTAATTACCGGAGATCTTGCAATTGCATGTTCTGTAGCAGAAAAAAACAGGAAGTGAAAAGATGGAGTTTTCTTTAAGCGACTATATAAACATGGACAAAAATAGAATGCACGGCAGAAAAAACATGCGCTTTGACAAAAAAATTAAAATAGCCGTATTGGGATCCTTCACGCTAAACGGATTTAAAGAAACGCTCAACGTTAAATGCAAAAACGCAGGCATTAAGGCCTCTTTTTATATAGGCGATTACAGGCAGTATGCGAATGAACTGATTGACAAAAAAAGCAGGCTGTACGGTTTCAGGCCTGACATAACTTTTTTATTGATAGACGTAAAGTCCGTTTTAGGCGAGCTT
This sequence comes from Candidatus Omnitrophota bacterium, assembly GCA_016927795.1. Taxonomy (GTDB): domain Bacteria; phylum Omnitrophota; class Gorgyraeia; order JABMRN01; family RBG-13-46-9; genus JAFGLX01. Next base: position 2,997 of record JAFGLX010000044.1, on the reverse strand, counting down.
TTCTTTAATCCTTATGGTGTTTCGGCAAATAAGCGGATGAAGCTCGTTAAAGCAAATTATGCAAAGTTAAATTCCTTAATAATCGGGTTCCTAAAATACGGTTCCGGCATATTGGTTACGAATAATTTTGAGGTACCAGCCTACTCTCCTATGGGCATTCTCGAGTCCAGGGAAAGATTTGGGTATTTTGAAATGATAAAAGAACTAAACGCGAGGATATCACGATTTAACAGCCATAATTCTATTTTTGTTTTTGATTATGATTCTTTTGCCTCTTCCCTTGGGAAGAATAATATAACAGATGAGAAACTCGCATATCTGGCCGACATGAAGATATCACCCGATACCATACCGCTTTTATGCGAAGAATATATGCGATATGTACGGGCACTTTCCGGGTTGTCCCGTAAGTGCATCGTTCTTGACATGGATAATACCCTATGGGGAGGCATAGTAGGGGAAGACGGGTTGGAAGGCATTAGACTGGGTCCGGAGCCGCCCGGAAATGCTTATATGGAATTTCAAAAATACCTGCTTGCCCTTTTTGAAAGAGGTGTCATACTCGCCGCAAACAGCAGCAATAATGCCGAAGACGTGCTTAAAGTCCTGCGGAAGCATCCCTATGAGGTGCTTAGAGAGCGTCATTTTGCGTCGCTTAAAATAAATTGGGAGAACAAAGTAAAAAATCTTGTGGAAATCGCAAAGGACATAAACATCGGGCTTGATAGTATGATTTTTCTGGAGGACGACAAGAGGATACGTGGACTCGTAAAGGCGGCATTACCGCAGGTTTTGTGCCCGGACATGCCCGAAGATCCGTCTTCTTATCCCGGATTCCTGAAGGGCATAAAAGAGCTGGATACGCTGCAGTTTACATTGGAAGACAAAAAACGAAGCGCACGTTACGTTGCCGAAAGAAGTCGAAAAGAATTGGCCGGTGCCTTTAAGAGTATCCCGGAATATCTAAAGCAGTTATCGATTACGGTAGAAATAGGGCCCGTAGACAAATTCAGCATCCCCAGGATAGCGCAACTTACAACAAGGACTAACCAGTTCAATTTTTCGTCCAAACGCTATCAGGAAAAAGAAATAGAAGGGCTTGCCCGGGATAAACGTTACGGCGTATATTATGTAAGCGCAAAGGATAAATTCGGTGATTACGGTATCACCGGCGCCATAATTGCACGGAAAAATAAACATGAATGGCTTGTAGATAATTTACTTTTAAGCTGCCGCATCCTGGGAAGAAAAATTGAAGAGGCGGTCCTCGTGGACATTATGCGTAGGGCCGAAAGGGAAAAAGCAGCCGCCCTTAGAGTCGTTTTAACAAAAACAGAAAAAAATATGCCCGTATTTAATTTTCTTAAGAACCATGATTTGATTCCGGAAAATTTCGCTCGCAAAAATGCTCTGGTGACAATTTATGAAAGAGACAAAAAACCCGGTCTTGAGGGACATATTAAACACATAAAGGTCGTCTCAAAATGAGTAAATTCAACAGAATCGTATCAAAGGTACTGAAAATTAAAGCAAGCCGGATAACGGACCGTACCTCGCCAATCAACGTCAAAAGCTGGGATTCGTTCAGAGGACTTCTCCTGATTACCGAGATAGAAAAAGGCTTTGGCGTGAAGTTTTCAATGCAGGAAATTCTCACGATAAAGGACATAGCAAGTCTGAAAAAAATACTTAAATCACACGGCATAAACCCGGATGAAGCATAAGCAACCCCTTAAAATCTATTTTCTAAAAGGAGCCTCTTTTATATCAGATTTATTACCCGGCCGTTCGGAAAACAAAGGGTCGATAAGGGTATTGTTTTACCACAACATTACCGATTTGCCGGTTCTGCGGGAATGGCATCAGATGACCACCCCACGCAGCCTTTTTGAAAAGCATGCGTGTTACCTTGCGGAAAACGGGTATAGAACTATTACCGCGGATGAAGTATGCGGACTCCTGGCTTCCGACAAAGATATACCGAAAAAGCACGTTTGTTTGACTTTTGACGACGGTTACAGAGATAACTACGATAACGCTTTTCCGATTCTTGAAAAATATAAATTTAAAGCAACTATTTTCCTTAGTGCCGGCTTTGTGGGTAAAAGAGACGGTGCACAAAAATACATGACCTGGCGCGAGATTGCTGAAATGGCAGAATGTGGCAGATTCGAATTCGGATGCCATTCGCTATCGCACAAGAATCTTGCAAGCCTTGACGGAAACAGCCTGAAAAAAGAAATAGAGGACGCAAAAAAAATTATAGAAGACAATACGGGAAAGAGCGTAAGCACTTTTGCCTATCCCTTTGGATGGCAAAATTCTTTTGATAACAGGGTTATCGATGCCGTCATGAGAGCCGGTTTTTCATGCGCTTTTACCGCAATACACGGAGCCAACACAAAAAAGACGCATCTTTTTAAATTAAGGCGTATAAGAATATCCTGGCTTAACGAAATCGGTGAGTTCAGGAAAGCGCTGCGCGGCTCTTATGACTGGTACAGTATCTATCAAACTGGATTTTCCTTATGCAAAAAGATTTTGTAGACAAAAATGTAGAGAATTTTGTCGATGCAGGCAGATTAGGAGACGATTTTTCCATAAAGGAAATGAGCTCCCTGGATCCGGCAAAGGTAGCGCAATTTAACCGAGAGGTATACAAAGACGAGTTTAATGCCGCGAGGTTTAACGACCCCGATAGGATAGTACGTTTTTGGCGCTGGAAATACTATGACAACCCGGGCTCAAAGGGAATAAAAAACTTCGGTTACCTGGCCGAATACAGAGACACGCTGATCGGCCAATTTCACATTATACCGGCAGAGGTAAAAATAGGGAAAGAATATTACCGTTCTGCCTGGGGGTCGGACCTGGCCGTAGCCGGGGAGTATAGAAATTTGGGCCTAAGCGCATTTTTAATACAATATGCGAGGCGCAGGGTAGGGGACGACTTTGCATTCTTTCTTCTCGCGGGTATGAATAAAAACTCATACGGGG